>CALVQZ010000153.1 GCA_944358275.1 uncultured Bacilli bacterium | reverse complement strand
ATAATTACCAATGTTTTCATAAACACAAGTTGTTCTTTTACCATTTTTATTAATATCTTGTATTATGGAATAATGTTCCGTATTTTTAGATTTAGTAATATTTTTACGCATATTATCAACTACCTTTGATTATATTATACATATTACGAGTAACTTACGCAATACTAAAATTGAAAATTTGACAAAAAAAATAACCATTTTATAATGGTTTGCAAGATTTTTGAATTTGAAAAGTGTTTAAGTTCCGAGGAAATTTTGCTTATTTTACAAAAATCCGCAAATTTTTAGACTAAATTCCGTTTTTTAACGAAATTTTTTCTTTTTCATATTAATTACCGTTTTTATAACGATAAACGGAAATAAACTTGATAAAAATTCTAATTTTAACGAATAATTATATAAATTATTCCACGACAAAAATACGGAGGTTATTTCCGTTTTTCAAACTTATTGCCGTTTTTTAAATATTACTAGAATAGTAAAGAGTTTAAAAACTGCATTTATCTATTGATAACAAACAAAGATGGACTTTGTTTGTGTTACTTATTATAATCAATGAAATTTAAAAATCAAGGGTTTTATAAACTCATTTCATTCGCCCTTGATTTTACATTTCATTATACTATAATCAGACTTATTGCCGTTTTTTTAATAAAGCGGAATTCCAAATGAAAATTAACGTATTTTACAAAAATCGTAAATTTATAGTTGCAATTTCCTGCAATCTTTGATATACTTATTCCGTATGTTGTGGTTTGGATGTGCAAGGTTGCTGACACACGAGGTTAAGTTGTATAACTAAAACTTGTGCTCAGGGAATTTGTACGGAGCAAGTTTATACATAGATATAAGCGAAGGGAGGATTATATGTCACAGTTACGTATTAAGTTAAAAGCATACGATCACAGAGTTCTTGACCAAGCAGTTGGAAGAATCGTTGAAGCAGTTAAGAGAACTGGTGGAAAAATAAGTGGACCAATTCCACTACCAACAGAAATCGAAAAGTTTACGATATTAAGAGCTGTACACAAGTATAAGGATTCTCGTGAGCAATTTGAAATGCGTACGCATAAAAGATTAATTGTAATCAATAATCCAAGTAAGGAAACTGTTGAAGTATTAACAAGAGTGGATTTACCTAGTGGTGTTGATATAAAAATTGAAAACAAATAGGAGGAAATATGAAAGGAATCTTAGGTAAAAAGATTGGTATGACACAAGTTTTTGCTAGTAATGGTAAGTTAATTCCTGTTACAGTAGTATCAGTTGAACCAAATGTTGTTATGCAAATTAAAACTAAAGAAACAGATGGTTATGAAGCTATTCAATTAGGATTTACTTCTAAGAAAGAAAAACATAGCAATAAACCAGAAATGGGTCATGCAAAAAAAGCAAATACTGCACCTAAGCGCTTCTTAAAAGAAATCAAAGGTGTAGAAGTTAGCAATTATGAACTAGGACAAGAAATCAAATGCGATATCTTTGAAGCTGGTGAAATAGTTGATGTTACAGGAACTAGTAAAGGTAAAGGGTTCCAAGGTGTTATTAAACGCCATAATCAATCACGTGGACCAATGGGGCATGGATCTCAATATCATAGAGGTGTAGGTTCTATGGGAACACTAAGACCAATGCGTGTATTTAAAGGTAAGAAATTACCAGGTCATATGGGATGTGAAACAGTTACTATTCAAAACCTTGAAATAGTAGCAGTAGATACAGCTGAAAATGTTATTTTAGTTAAAGGAAATGTTCCAGGACCTAAAAATTCTTTTGTTATCATTAAAACTTCAATTAAACATCCAGGAGCTAAAAATGAACCTTCAGAATTAGTATCTTATGAAGAAAAAGTATCTGAAAATATAACAGAAGAAAATACTGAAACATCACAAGAAGTTTCTGAATAATTAGCAATTTGAAATATTTATTGTGAAAAGGAGGAAGAAAGATGCCTAAAATATCAGTTTTAAATGTTAAAGGTGAAAAAGTAAAGGATATAAAGTTAAATGATAACGTATGGAGTATTGAGCCTAATGATGCAGTTATATACGATGCTATAGTTTTAGCAACAGCATCAAAAAGACAAGGAACTCATAGTGTAAAAACACGCGCAGAAGTTTCTGGTGGTGGAAGAAAGCCATGGAGACAAAAGGGTGCTGGTAATGCGCGTCAAGGTTCAACAAGAAGGCCACGATGAAGACATGGTGGTATTGTATTTGGACCAACTACTGAGAAAAATTACAGTAAGAAAATGAATAAGAAAGAAAGAAGATTAGCTTTAAAAGGAGCATTATCTTATAAAGTAATAGATAGTGAACTTATGATATTAGACTCTTTAAATTTAGAAAGTGCTAAGACAAAAGAAATGCTAAATATTATGAAGAATCTTAAATTAGATAATTCAGTATTATTTGTTACTACAGAATTAACTGACGAAGTTATTTTAGCATCACGTAATATACAAGGTGTTAAAGTTGTACTTCCAAGTGAAGTTAATGTTCTAGATGTAACTAGTTATCAAAATATGGTAGTTACTGAAGATGCTGTTAAAGCTATTGAGGAGGTGCTTTGTTAATGCTATCAAATTATAGAGATATTATTAAGGCACCAATTATAACTGAAAAAAGTGCAAATATCGCATCTGATGAAAGAAAATATGTGTTTAAAGTTGATGTAAAAGCAAATAAATCACAAATTAAAGATGCAATCGAAAAGATTTTTAACGTAAAAGTTAAAAGCGTTAATACTGTAAATGTTCACCCAAAAAAGAAAAGAGTTGGACGTTATACAGGTATGACAAACAAATATAAGAAAGCAATCGTTACTCTAGTTAATGGTAATAAGATTGACCTTTAAAAGGAGGGAATGAAAATGCCAGTAAGAAATTATAAACCAACTACAAGTTCAAGAAGAAAAATGAGTACTTTAGTTAATGAAGAAATTACTAATACTACTCCTTTAAAAAGCTTGTTAGTTACTGTTAAGAAAAATAGTGGTCGTAATAATCAAGGTAAGATTACTGTAAGACATCGTGGTGGAGGAGTTAAAAGAAAATATAGAATTATTGATTTTAAACGTAACAAACTAGATGTTCCAGGTGTTGTATCAAGCATTGAATACGATCCAAATAGAACAGCAAATATTGCTTTAATCAGTTATAAAGATGGTGAAAAAAGATATATTATAGCTCCAAATGGTTTAAAAGTAGGAGATGTAATAGTAAGTAGTGAAAATGCAGATATCAAAGTAGGTAACTCATTACCTCTTATGAATATACCAGTAGGTACTGTAGTTCACAATATAGAATTAAGACCAGGTAAAGGAGGGCAACTTGCAAGAAGTGCAGGTTCTAGTGCTCAAATTCTTGGTAGAGAAGGTACATATGTACTTATAAGACTTACAAGTGGTGAAACAAGAAAGATTTTAGGTGTTTGTAAAGCTACTGTAGGTGAAGTAGGAAACTTAGATAAAGAATTAGTTAAATTAGGGAAAGCTGGACGTAAGCGTCATATGGGTATTAGACCAACAGTTCGTGGTTCTGTTATGAACCCTAACGATCACCCACATGGTGGTGGTGAAGGTAGAGCTCCAATAGGTAGAAAACAACCAATGACTCCTTGGGGTAAACCTGCACTTGGACTTAAAACACGTAAGAATAGAAAAACTTCAACTAAGTTTATTGTAAAACGTCGTAATGATAAATAGGAGGTGTTATAAATGGCAAGAAGTTTAAAAAAAGGTCCTTATGTATTTGGTAGATTACTAAAAAAGGTTAAAACATTAAATGAAACTGGAAAGAAAGAAGTAATTAAAACATGGTCTCGCCGTTCAACAATTTATCCTGATTTTATCGGACATACATTTGCAGTACATAATGGTAAAGAATTTATTCCAGTATATGTAACTGAAGATATGGTTGGACACAAACTAGGTGAGTTTTCATTAACTCGTAAGTTTGGTGGACATGGTGAAAACAAGAAAAAATAGTTGAGGAGGGAATTTATGGAAGCAAAAGCAATCGTTAAAAACGTTAGAATTTCTGCAGATAAAACTAGATTAGTTGTAGATTTAATTCGTGGAAAAAGTGTTAGTGAAGCAATGTCTATTCTTAAGAATATGAACAAAAAAGCTGCTAGAGTTGTAGAAAAAGTAGTAGCGTCCGCTGCTGCAAATGCAGTTAATAACAATGGTTTAAATAATGAAAAATTATATATAAAACAAGCATATGTAAATGAAGGTCCTGTAATGAAAAGAATGATATTCGATTCAAGAGGACATGTGGGAAGAAACGACAGAAGAACAAGTCATGTTACTATAGTCGTTAGTGAAAAATAATAAAGGAGGAGAAGTCATGGGACAAAAAGTAAATCCAATCGGACTTAGAACAGGTATAAATAAAGACTGGAGTTCTAAATGGTATGCATCAAAGAAAGATTTTGCTTTATTCTTAAATAGAGATGTTATGATCCGTAAATATTTAAGCAAAAAGTTAAAAGATGCTGCTGTTTCAAATGTAGTTATCGAAAGAACTCCAAAGAAAACAGAAGTTATAATTTATACAGCTAAGCCTGGTGTTATAATTGGCCATGGTGGAGAAGAAATAGAAGCATTAAAGAAAGAACTTTGTAAGTTAACTACTGAAAATGTTCAAATATCTATCATGGAAATAAGAAATCCTGACTTAAGTGCTCAAATTGTAGCTGACAATATAGCTCGTCAAATAGAAAATAGAGCATCATTCCGTGTAGCACAAAAAAGAGCAATAAGAAATACAATGAAGGCTGGCGCTAAAGGTATCAAAACTAAAGTTTCTGGTAGATTAGGTGGAGCTGACATAGCGCGTAGTGAAGGTTACTCA
This sequence comes from uncultured Bacilli bacterium, assembly GCA_944358275.1. Taxonomy (GTDB): domain Bacteria; phylum Bacillota_I; class Bacilli_A; order RF39; family UBA660; genus CAG-1193. The sequence goes on along the minus strand of CALVQZ010000153.1, from coordinate 17,052 downwards.
GAAGGAACAACTCCACTACACACTATAAGAGCAGATATCGATTATGCTACATCAGAAGCAGATACTACATTTGGTAAGATTGGCGTAAAAGTATGGATTTATAAAGGTGAAATTTTAAAACAAAAAAAGTCTAAGGGAGGTAATGATAATGGCACTAATACCAAAAAGAACTAAATATCGTAGACCTCATAGACTTAGATATGATGGAGTAACTAGAGGTAATAAAGAATTACACTTTGGTGAATATGGCCTTATGGCAATGGAAGGAGCTTGGATTACTCAACAACAAATCGAGGCTGCTAGAGTTGCAATGACACGTTATATGAAACGTGGTGGTAAGGTATATATAAATATTTTTCCACATTTATCACTTACTAAAAAACCACTTGAAACTCGTCAAGGTAAAGGTAAAGGTGCACCTGAAAGTTGGGTAGCAGTAGTAAAGAAAGGTAAAATTATGTTTGAAATCTCTGGTGTTGATGAAGAAATAGCAAGAGAAGCATTAAGACTTGCTAAGCATAAATTACCTATTAAATGTAAATTTGTTATGAAAGAAAGTGGTGAAGAATAATGGATGCTAAGAAAATAAGAGATTTATCCACTGAAGAAATAATAAAGAAAATTGAAGAAAATAAAGAAGAATTGTTTAACTTACGTTTTAGTCAAGCAACTGGAAATCTTGAAAAACCATCAAGAATACCAGAATTAAGAAAAGAAATTGCTAGAATGAAAACAATAATTAGAGAAAGAGAATTACAAAAGTAATGGAGGAGTTTATGAAAGAAATTAGAAGACAAGAATTAGTTGGTAAAGTTGTAAGTGCTAAGTGCGATAAGACTATTACTGTATTAGTTGAAACTTATACAAAACATCCATTATATGGAAAAAGAGTTAAACATTCTAAAAAATATGCTGCACATGATGAAAAAAATATAGCTAAAATTGGCGATAAAGTTCGTATAATTGAAACAAGACCAATATCAAAGACTAAGAAATTTAAATTAGTTGAGATAGTTGAAGAAGCAGTAATTTTATAGTCCAATTTGTAAAAGGAGGAAATAAATATGGTTCAACAAGAAAGTCGCTTAAAAGTAGCTGATAATTCAGGCGCAAGAGAACTTTTAGTAATTAGAGTACTAGGTGGAAGTAAGGTTAAAACTGGTAACATTGGAGATGTAGTTGTTGGTACAGTTAAAAAGGCAACTCCAAATGGAACAGTTAAAGAAGGAAAAGTTGTAAAAGCTGTAATAGTTAGAACAAAATTTGGTGTAAGACGTGAAGATGGTTCTTATATTAAATTTGATGACAATGCATGCGTTTTAATTAAAGATGATAAGAGTCCTGTTGGAACACGTGTATTAGGTCCTGTTGCTCGTGAACTTCGTGATAAAGATTACATGAAGATAGTTTCACTAGCACCAGAAGTACTATAGAAGGGAGTATGAATATGAACTTTAAGGTAGGAGACAAAGTAAACGTTATTGCTGGTAAAGATAAAGGCAAAAGCGGTAAAATACTTCATGTATTAAGAAATAAAGATAAAGTAGTTGTAGAAGGTGTTAATATAGTTAAAAGACATCAAAAACCTACTGCTATGAATCAAACAGGAGGAATAATCGAAAGAGAAAATCCTATTCATATTTCTAATATAATGATGGCTGATCCTAAAACAGGAAAAAGCACAAGAATAGGTCATGAAATAGATAAGAATGGCAAAAAAATTAGAATTTCTAAGAAATCTAATGAAAAGATTGATTAATTGGAAGGAGGGTATTTATGAACCGCCTAAAGGAAAAATATTTTAAGGAAGTTGTTCCTAGTTTAAAAGAAAAGTATCATTACACAACATTGATGGCAGTACCTAAAATTGAAAAAATAGTAATTAACATGGGTGTAGGAGACGCTAAAGAAAATAGCAAATACTTAGAAGGGGCTGTTAAGGATTTAGAACTTATTACTGGTGCTAAACCAGTTGTAACTCATGCAAAAAAATCAATAGCAGGCTTTAAAATAAGAGAAGGTGCACCTATTGGATGTAAAGTTACATTACGTGGTGAAAATATGTATGTTTTCTTAGAGAAGTTAATTAGAGTTTCATTACCTCGTGTTAAAGACTTTAGAGGAGTATCACAAAAAGCATTTGATGGAAGAGGAAATTATACTTTAGGTATTAAAGAACAATTGATTTTTCCTGAAATAGAATTTGATACTGTTGTTAAAGTACGTGGTATGGATATAGTGTTTGTTACAACTGCAAAGACAAACGAAGAAGCATTTGATTTATTAAGTGGACTAGGAATTCCATTTAGAAAGTAATGGAGGAAATATATGGCAAAAAAGAGTATGATTGTAAAATCAAAAAAACCACAAAAATTTAAGGTACGTGAATATACTCGTTGTGAAAGATGTGGTAGACCTCATGCAGTAATGAGTAAGTTTGGTATATGTCGTATTTGCTTTAGAGAACTAGCTAATAATGGACAAATACCAGGTGTAAAAAAATCAAGTTGGTAATATTTGGGAGGAGGAATATAAATGGTAGTAACTGACCCAATTGCTGATATGCTTACGAGAATTCGTAATGCTAATCAGTTAAAATATAAAGAAGTTTTAGTACCTACTTCAAAGTTAAAGATTGGTATTGCTGATATCTTAAAAAATGAAGGTTATATAAATGGTTATAAAATCATCGATACAGATAAAGGCAGTATGATGAATATTGAACTTAAGTATGGTGCAAAAAAAGAAAGAGTAATTACTGGGTTAAAGAGAATTTCAAAACCAGGATTACGAGTTTATGCTAAGAAAGAAGAAATTCCTACTGTATTAAATGGTTTAGGAATAGCAATAATTTCAACATCTAAAGGTCTTATGGTTGATAGAGAAGCTAGAAAAGCAAACCTTGGTGGAGAAGTTTTAGCATACATATGGTAACAATTACAAAGGAGGAAATATTATGAGTCGTATAGGAAATAGAATATTGACAATTCCAGAAGGTGTCAATATTACAAACGAAAACGATGTTATTACTGTTAAAGGACCTAAGGGGTCATTAGAGTTCCCTCTATCTAAAAGTGTAATTGTTAAAATAGATGGAAGCACTTTAACTGTTGAAAAGACTGACAAAGCTAATTCAAATGCTATGCAAGGAACTACAAATGCAATTATTAAGAATATGATTGAAGGTGTTTCTAAAGGATTTGAAAAAGGATTAGAAATAATCGGTGTCGGTTATCGTTTTCAAGTACAAGGTAATGTACTTACTATAAATGCGGGTTATTCACATCCTGTTAAAATGACTGTTCCAGCTGGATTAACTGTAGAAGCAGTTAGTAATACTGAAATAGTTGTTAAGGGTATAAATAAAGAATTAGTTGGTGAATTTGCTGCAAATATTAGAAAAGTTAGAAGTCCAGAACCATATAAAGGTAAAGGAATTCGTTATAAAGGTGAAGTTGTTCGTCGTAAAGAGGGCAAAAAAGCCGCTAAATAATAAGTAAAGGAGATTATGTTATGATAAAGAAAATATCTCGTAATGAAGCTCGTAAAGCTAGACATAGTCGTATCAGGACTAAATTAAGCGGAGATGCTACTACACCTAGATTAAGTGTATTTAGATCAAATAAAAATATAAGTGTGCAAATCATTGATGATGTTAAAGGTATAACTTTAGTAGCAGCATCATCTTTAGATAAAGATCTAAACATCACTAATGGTGGTAATGTAGAAGCTGCTAAATTAGTTGGAAAAAGCATTGCTGAAAAAGCAAAAAAAGCAAATATTAAAACCGTAGTTTTTGACAGAAGTGGTTACTTATATCATGGACGTGTAAAAGCACTTGCAGAATCTGCTCGTGAAAACGGTTTAGAGTTCTAGGAGGCGCTATGGAAAAACGAAGATTTAATGAACCTAAAGCAAAAGAATATGAAGAATTAGTTATATCTTTCAATCGTGTTACTAAAGTTACAAAAGGTGGACGTCGTTTTAGATTTGCTGCAACAGTAGTTGTAGGAAATAGAAAAGGTACTGTAGGATTTGGTACTGGAAAAGCAAACGAAGTTCAAGATGCTGTTAAAAAAGCTATACAATCTGCAACTAAAAATGTTGTTAGAATACCACTTGTTGAAGAAAGAACAATACCACATGAAGCAACTGGTGAATCAGGTGCTGCAAGAGTTCTAATCAAACCTGCTAAAGCTGGTACTGGTATAATTGCCGGAGGATCAGTAAGAGCTGTTTTGGAACTTGCTGGTGTTAAAGATGTTGTTTCTAAATCACTAGGTTCAAATAGTAAAATAAATGTAGTTAGAGCAACTATGGATGCATTAACTTCACAAAGAAGTGCTGAACATATAGCAAATCTTAGAGGTAAAACTAAAGAGGAGTTGTTTGGATAATGAAATTAAATAATTTAAGAGTACCTGAAGGTTCTAAAAAAGACCCAATAAGAGTTGGAAGAGGAATATCTTCCGGTAAGGGAAAAACTAGTGGTAAAGGACATAAAGGTCAAAAAGCAAGAAGTGGATATAGTAGAAAGGCAGGATTTGAAGGTGGACAATTACCACTATATAGAAGACTACCTAAAAGAGGTTTTAGTAACGCTAACTTTAAGAAAGAGTATGCAGTATTAAATTTATCAGATTTAAATTTATTTGATGAAGGAACTGTAGTAACTCCAGAATTATTAAAAGAGACAGGAATAATTAAAAAACAATTATCAGGTATTAAAATCCTAGGTAATGGGTCTTTAGAAAAGAAATTAACTGTAAAAGCACACAAATTTTCTATGACTGCAAAAGAAAAAATAGAAGCAGCAGATGAAAAAGAAGAGGTGATCTAATATGTTTGCAACAGTAAAGCAAATATTTAGTCACAAAAATAAAGACTTAAGAAAAAGAATATTATTTACATTATTGGTTTTATTTATATTTAGATTAGGAACATCTATTACAGTTCCTGGCACAGAAACATTAACAAAAGATTTAGGATTCTTAGAATTATGGAGCACTATGAGTGGAGGAGCACTTGAATCATTCTCTATATTCGCTCTTGGTGTAGGCCCATACATAAATGCATCAATTATTACACAATTATTGCAAATGGACATAATACCATATTTCTCAGATTTAAAAAATCAAGGTGCAACAGGTAGAAGAAAAATAAATCAAATAACTAGATATTTAGGAATAGCAATTGCATTTATTCAAGGATATGTATTCTCATTTGCTATCTATGGTCAAACAGGAGGAGCACTTGAATATTTAAGAATAGCTGTTATATTAACAGCAGGAACAGCATTCCTATTATGGTTAGGAGATCAAATAACACAAAAGGGTGTAGGTAATGGAGTATCGCTTATAATAATGGCTGGTATAGTTTCAAGTTTACCATCTATGTTCACTTCAGCATTTGCTAGTTTTGTAAATACTGCTACATGGCAAAAAACATTATTGGGATTACTTATCTTCGCACTATTCGTATTCATCTATGTAATAATTATCGTAGGTGTAATATTTATAGATAAAGCAGAAAGAAGATTACCAATACAATATTCAAATAGAACTACAAGTGCATATGGTGGTGAGCAAACATACATACCTATAAGACTTAACTCTGCTGGAGTTATGCCTGTAATATTCGCATCAGTATTAGTATCTATACCTAGTGCTATAGCAAATTTAATCAATAATGAATCATTTATAAATTTTGTCAATGAATATTTAGTTTATACTAAACCAGTTGGTTTTATCTTATATGTAATAATGATATTTTTATTCGCATATTTTTATACATTCATGCAAATAAATCCAAAAGAATTATCTTCTAATTTAAAGAAAAATGGAGGATATATGCCAGGTATTAAACCAGGTAAAGCAACTGAAAATTATATAAGTAAAGTATTGAGTAGATTAACTGTAGTTGGTGCTTTATTCTTAGTAGTTTTAGCATCCCTACCAATAATATGCTCACTAATACCTAATATGTCATCAAATGTTTCAGTAGGTGGTACAGGATTACTTATAGTAGTTGGTGTTGCATTAGAAACATATAATCAAATCGAAAACCAATTAGTAAGTAGAAATTATAATAGGAGTTATAAATAATGAATGTAATTTTTATAGCACCCCCTGCAGCAGGCAAGGGGACACAAGCAAGTATGCTTAGTAAAGATTATAATTTATATCATCTTTCTACAGGAGATTTATTAAGAGAAGTATCTCATTCAGATGGAGAGTTAGCAACTACTGTAAAAGAACTAATCGATAATGGAAAATTAGTGAATGACGAACTAATGTTTAAACTACTAAAAGAAAAAGTTAGTTCATTATCTAACAACAATGGAATAATATTCGATGGTATACCAAGAACATTAGAACAAGTTAGATTATTAGATGAAATGCTTAAAAGCATGAATCAAAAAGTAGATTTTGTAATATATCTCGATGTAGATGAAGATGTAGCAAGAAAAAGGGCAACAGGAAGAGTTACTTGTCCTAAATGTAACACTATATATAACATTTATTTTGATTCATTTGATGAAGAAAATAAATGCAATAAGTGTAAAACAGAATTATCTAAAAGAGAAGATGATACTATAGAAAAGTTTAATCACAGATTTAATACATATTTATTAAATACTAAACCAGTAATAAATTACTATAATTCCTTAGGCAAACTAAGTATTATAAAAAATATAGGTACAAAGTATGATATATATGAAAATATAAAATCTGTCATCGATAAAGGTAATATATGATTAACATAAAGAGTAAAAGAGAAATAGAACTATTAAAAGAAGCAGGTAGGCTTACATATCTAACTCATATGGAAGTGAAAAAACATATTAAAAAAGGAGTAACTACAAATGAGTTAGATAAGATAGCTGAAGACTTTATACTTAGTAAAGGCTGTACTCCATCTTTTAAAAACTATAATGGATTTCCAAAATCTATATGTACTTCTATAAATGATGAAGTAGTACATGGAATTCCCTCAAATAGGAAACTAAAAGAAGGAGATATAATATCTATAGATATTGGAGTATGTTACAAAGGTTATCACGGAGATTCAGCGTGGACATATCCTGTTGGTACTATTTCAGATGATAAAAAATATTTACTAGAGCACACAGAAAAAAGTTTATTCGAAGGATTAAGTAAAGTAAAACCTGGGAATAGACTTGGAGATGTATGTTCAACAATAGGAACTTATGCAAAAGAGCATAATCTAGGAATCGTAAGAGAACTAGTAGGGCATGGAGTAGGATCAAAACTTCATGAAGATCCAGAGATACCTAATTATGGCACACCAAATACAGGTCCAATCTTAAAAGAAGGAATGGTACTTGCAATAGAACCGATGCTTAATTTAGGTAAAGATGATGTAGTAATGTTAGATGACGATTGGACTATAGTAACAAAAGATGAAAGTCCATCTGCACATTTTGAACATACTATAGTCATTACAAAAGATGGATACGAAATATTAACGCGAGGTGATTAAATTGGCAAATAAAGATGCAATTGAAGTAGAAGGTAAAGTAACAGATATTTTACCTGGTGGTAAATTTAAAGTTGTATTAGAAAATGGATTTACTGTAGAAGCTCACGTTTCTGGTAAAATTCGAATGAATTACATTCGTATCTTACCAGGCGATACAGTAAAAGTGGAAGTATCACCTTATGATTTAACACGTGGGCGTATAACCTATAGAAAAGGATAGGAGGAAATATTATGAAAGTAAGACCATCAGTAAAACCGATGTGTGACAAATGTAAAGTCATAAAAAGAAAAGGTAAAGTACTTGTAATTTGTGAAAATCCAAAGCACAAGCAAAGACAAGGATAATAGGAGGTGTAATTATGGCACGTATTAAAGGTGTAGATTTACCTAATAATAAAAGAGTTGAAATAGCTTTAACTTATATTTATGGTATAGGTAGAAAATTATCAAAAAAAATATTAAAAGCTGCAAAAGTTAATCCAGATACAAAAGCAAAGGATTTAACTGAAGATGAAGTTGCTCGTATTCGTGATGAAGTTTCTAAATATTTAGTAGAAGGTGACTTAAGAAGAGAAGTTGGTCTAAATATTAAAAATAAGATGGAAATAGGATCATATCAAGGAATACGTCATCGTAAAGGATTACCTGTTAGAGGACAAAGAACAAATAGAAATGCAAGAACTCGTAAGGGTAAGGGCAAGACTGTTGCCAACAAGAAAAAATAATAGTTAGGAGGAACATATATGGCATATAAAGCAAGAAAGCGTAAAGTTAAAAAGAATGTACCTGAAGGTCAAGAACATATTCATGTAACTTATAATAATACTATTATTACTATTACAGATATGGATGGTAATACTGTAAGTTGGGCATCAGCAGGTACTATTGGATATAAAGGATCAAAAAAGAAAACTCCATTTGCAGCAGGTATGGCTGCAGAGGCTGCTGCTAAAGCTGCATACGATGCAGGTATGAGAAAAGTAGAAGCATTTGTTAATGGCGTTGGACCAGCAAGAGATACTGCACTTCGTTCATTACAAACAGGAGGATTAGAAGTAACAGCTATGAGTGATGTAACACCTATTCCACATAATGGATGTCGTCCACCAAAACGACCACGTGGATAATTTTGAAAGGAGTGAATTATAATGGCAGATAAAGTTACTAAAAATGAACTAAATGTATCAGTAGAATTAAGTTTACAAGAAGATACAAACACTAATGATTATTTATTGTTTGAAAAACCTAATTATAAAATGACTGAATACATAGAAGGAAATAATTATGGAAAGTTTATATTAGAACCACTTGAAAGAGGGTTCGGTCTTACAATTGGTAATGCATTAAGAAGAGTATTATTATCATCTCTTCCAGGAGATGCAATAACTAGTGTAAGAATAGATGGAGTAATGCACGAATTTCAAACAATAGAAGGAATTATAGAAGATGTTACTACAATAGTTTTAAACTTAAAGAAAATTGTTGTAAAGAAAAATACAGATAGCAAAGTAACAGTAAAAATAAATGCAGAAGGTGAAGGCACTCTAACAGCAGCATCACTTATGACTGACTCAACTATAGAAGTTATAAATCCAGATCAAGTTATTTGTACACTTGCAGAAGGTGGAAAAATAGATATGGAATTAACTATAGGAAGAGGAAGAGGTTATATAGTTGCTGATGAAGTTAAAGAAACGCTAGGTGAAGTTAAAGTAGGTACTATTGCAGTAGATGCATTATATTCACCTATTGAAAGAGTTAACTACGAAGTAGAAAAAGCACGTGTTGGACAAAACAATAACTTTGATAGATTAGTTCTTGAAATATGGACAGACGGTTCTTTAGCACCTCAACAAGCAGTTAAAGAAGCATCAAGTATATTGATGGCACAATTAGATAAGATTGATGATCCAGAATTTACTGATGCAATTAGAGGTCTAATGAAACAAAATGAAGAAGATCCAAAACAAAAGATACTTGAAACATCAATAGATGAATTAGAGTTATCAGTACGTGCTTATAACTGTTTAAAAAGAGCTGCTATAAATAATGTACAAGATTTAGTTAATAAATCAGAAAATGAAATGATGAAAATACGTAACCTTGGTAGAAAATCATTAAAAGAAGTAATGGATAAAATCAAGGAAATGGGATTATCATTTAGAGAAGAAGATTAGTAAGGAGTGATAATATGGCTTATAGAAAATTAGGTGTAGATAACAAACATAGAAGAAGTATGTTAGCTAATTTAACAAAAGATTTAATAATGAACGAATCTATAAAAACAACAGAAACAAGAGCAAAAGAAGTAAGAAAATCATTTGATAAAATGGTAACATACGCAAAAGAAGGTAGTCTAGTTTCTAGACGTAAAGTATTAGCGTTCCTTCAAAATGATAATGTTGCTACAAAGAAAGTATTTGAATTAGCAGATCGTTTTAAAGAAAGAAACGGTGGATATACACAAATATTAAAATTAACAGAACGTAGAGGCGACGATGCGCTTATGGTAATTTTAAAATTAGTTGACTAAGATAAGAATTTCCTTATCTTTTTTATTAAACTTATTCAAAAAACAAGTAATAACTGATATAATTTTTACATAATATATATGAGGTGAAAATATGAAAGCACTAATTACAGGCGCATCTTCTGGAATAGGAAGAGATATGGCAATATATTTATCAGAATTGGGATATGAAATAATAATGGTATCTAGTGATATTGATAAATTAAATAAGGCAAAAAAGAATATCAAAGGAAAGTGTAAAGTAATACAATGTGATTTATCTAACGAAAAAGAATGTATAAAGTTATATGAAAAGACTAAAGATGAAAATATAGACATACTTATCAATAATGCAGGTTTTGGGCAATTTGGAGAATTTATAGAAACACCACTTGATAAAGAAATAGATATGATAAAAGTAAATATAACAGCTGTACATATATTAACCAAGTTATTTCTAAAAGATTTTGTAAAAAAAGATAGTGGATACATACTAAATGTTTCATCAAGTGCAGCATTTGAACCAGGACCTCTTATGTCTACATATTACTCAACAAAAGCATATGTACTTAGACTTACAACTTCTATATATGAAGAGTTAAGAAGAAAAAAATCTAAAGTACATGTATCTGTATTATGTCCAGGCCCAGTAAAGACTAATTTCAATAATGTAGCAAATGTTAAATTTGATATAAAATCTGTATCGAGTGATTATGTAGCAAAGTATGCGATAGATAAAATGTTTAAAAATAAGCTTATAATTGTTCCTACATTTTATATGAAAATAATTATATTCTTTAGTAAAATAGCACCAACAAAGCTTATAGCAAGAATAGCATATAATATACAAGATAAAAAAAGATAAAATAAAAACATTCACATATTAAATGAATGTTTTTTTTACATACTTCTTGTAACACTATTTGCTACTTCTAAATTTCCAAAATGTTGAGCATAGTAATTATCGATATTAACATATATTTGTTTAACTCTTTCTATCGTATCAAAATATTCTTTACTCATAGCATCTCTCTGAGCTCCACTTATGCTAGAAATAGTTGTAAAAATATATTCGATTTTACTAATTGAATCAACTAATTCTTCAAAATTATCTATTCCTATATATCTTGTAAGCTCTTCAGGATTAGCATTTATTTTAGCACTAACTACTTGTTTTCTAAATTTAGATAATAGAGGTTTTAATAAAGTTTTAGTAATTAACGCAGTATTAATATTACTCATATCTGAACTAACATATTCTTTTGGCTCAATTAAATATATACCTTCATTATGTAATAATTCAATCGCTTCTATTGTAAAAATATCATTTAAAGCTTCATTAAACTTTTCATATTTACGACATTTGTTATTATAAGGATTCCTAGGAATATTTTCACTATATATATTGAATATTTCAAAACCATCGCCTTTCTCACTTTGATCAATGATATGTCCACATTCATGTACAAACGAAAAATCTAATATTCCAATATCATTATTTCTTATTGTATAAAACATCAATGAAGCAAATTCATCATCAATATGTATACCTAAAGTTGTTATACAAACCTTTTTATTTTTCATAATATCTAAAATATAATTACTTGTATATTTATGATGATTATTAAGCTGTTTTATAATATCGGCAATATCACTTCTAGTTGTATAATATTCTCTAATTGCATCTTCATAATACTTTTTTCTAATTAATGAAATATCTTCAATTAACAAAGGAGAAGGAAAAAGTTCTCTAATATTATCTTGATTAAGAAATCTTAAAAAATTATTTATGTCTTCTTCAGTTTTACAACTTTCACTAGGTAAACTAATACCTAATTTTTTTAAATATGTTAAATAAGGATTTAGTTTAAAAAAATTTCTCCAAAAATTACCATGCTTTTGATTTATATTTTTAATCTTATCAAAATTAATTTTTTCGATATTAGATATTGAACCAATATCAAAAGAACCTATAATAGTATCAACTTGTTTTTCGATAGGCATATTAGAAAGAGCACTTTTAATAAATTCTGGTAAAAGAGGTTTAATTTCCATAAGCATTGATATTTTCTTTTTATTTAAAATTTCCTCTTTTCTTTCTTCTTCATTTTTAATATATTCTTTATAAGGCTCTAATTGCATTTCCCATTTTCTATATTCAGATAATAATTGTTGATAAACTACATTAAGTTCGCTGACTTTTCTTAATACTTTTTGATATTCGCCTGTTTTGGTAAATGAATCTAAATTTTCTTTAGTTATTTTTTGATATGAATCACCAAGAAGAAAGTTAATTATCAAAAGTTTATTTTCTAAAATTGTTGTAGAATTACTTTTATTATCTTCATTAAAAGCTTTAATTGGTGCAATAGAATCATCATTTAAAGAAAATGATGAATAAGAATTTCCAATAAGACATTTTAAAACATTTTCAACTTCATCATCTAAAGGTTGTATATAATTATCTTTTTTATATTTACTTACATCTATACCAATTCTATCTAAAAATTTAATAGAATATTCTCTTCTTTTACATATTTTAATATTCAATATATAATTATTTAATCCTTCAATATCATAATATTGAAACATAACAGCACTACTAAGTTTTTTAGAAATTATATCACGATATTCTTCACCATATACTTTAGAAAAAGCATCAACTACATATGCTAGTAAAGCATTAATATCAATATTTAACTTATTCATATATAACCTCAATCAACTTTTGATTAAGTCTTTCAAATGCTTCAAAATTACTAGGATAACTTGCTTTACCACTATATACCTTCTTATTACCATTAGAATAGTTAATATATAACTTCCAACTACCACCATCAATTATATTTAAATTTATATATTCTTCTTCCCAATCATCGATAATAGAATAGAGATTTTCTATATATTTAAACACTAAATCATTACTTATTTTTACTGAAATATTCTTATATAAAACCTCACTACTATCACTAATATTGATAATAAAAACATGTCCATTATTTTCATACTCTATACTTTTAATATCAAACATAATTCACCTCTATTTAAGTATATCATATTTTTTAATATATATATGTAGAATAAAAAAAATATATAAGTTTGTACAACAATACATGAATATTTACAAACAGGATAAAATAATAATATCATTATACAAAAAAAGAAATCTTTAGCTTGATTTCTTCTTATAACTAGCACACATAGTATTTTCCTTAACATTATCTTTTCCACAACTATCTACTTTAATACAATTTAATCTACATTTATCACATTCACAATCACAATATTTGCAATCATGAACAGAACAATCTATACTTTGATTTTTCATAATATACTCCTTTCGTTTTTATTGTTAACAAAAATAAAAAAAATATACATCAAAATCAACTTTACTATAAATCATTTAATGTGTATAATAAATTGTATTGGGTGGTAATATGGGAAGTATAATTAAAGTAGACAATTTAACTTTTAGATACAAAGACACATTCATTTTTGATAAATTTTCTTTAGAAATTAAAGAAGGAGAATGGTTATCTATAACAGGAGCAAATGGAAGTGGAAAGTCTACTTTGATAAAAATAATAACAGGATTATTAAAGACAGATTCTGATATAAATATATGTGGTTTAAAATTAAATAAAGAGAATTTGTATAGTATAAGAAAAAACATAGGGGTAATTTTTGATAATCCAGAAAATTTATTTTTATGTGAAACTGTAGAAGAAGATATTGCATTTTGTTTAGAAAATTTATGCTATTCTAAAGATGAAATGCGCTATAGAGTAGGAGAAGTTAGTAACAAACTTAAAATAACAAATCTATTAAAAAAATCACCTAATGAACTATCTGGTGGCGAGAAAGCAAAAGTTGCTTTAGCGTGTGCAATAATCCACAAACCTAAGATCTTAATATTAGATGAAGCAATATCTATGATAGATGAAAATGAAAAGCAAAAAATATTAGAAATACTAAAAGATATGCATAAAAATGGTATGACAATAATAAGTATTGTACATGACTTAAGAGAGACATATTACTCTGATAGATTAGTAGTAATAAATGATGGTGCTATAATGTTAGATGGAACTCCATTAAAAGTTATGGAATACGATAAAGTATTAAATAGATTAGGCATTGAACTACCATTTGAAATCGAATTATCTACTAAATTAAAACTATATGGAATTATAGATAATTTAATACCAAATATAGAAGAAATGGTGGATAGAATATGGCAATAGTTTTTGATAAAGTAACATATAAACACGACCCTAATAAAAAAAAGAATGCTATAAATAATATAAGTATAGAAATTTCTAATAATCAAATATGCGGAATAATAGGGAAAAGCGGTAGTGGAAAAACAACTTTATTAGAACTAATAGATGGACTTATAAAGCCACAAAAAGGAAAAGTTTTAATTGATGAAATAGATATAAATAAAGATAAAAGTATAAGAAAAAATATAGGTTTTGTATTTCAATTTCCAGAAGAACAATTTTTTCAAACAAGTGTAAAAAAAGAAATAGAGTTTGCTATAAAAAACTATGGAATAAAAAATAAAAAAATAAAAGACTTACTAAAAATGTTAGGTTTAAACGAGAATATATTAAATAAAAAATTATCTAGTTTAAGTAATGGAGAAAGAAGAATGATTGCAATCGCATCTATTCTTGTATATAATCCTAAGATAATTTTATTCGATGAACCAACAATAGGATTAGATTATAAAAATAAAAGTAAGATTATACAACTAATAAAAAATTTAAAAAATAGATGTAATAAAACAATAATAATTGTAAGTCACGATATAGATTTATTATATCGTATATGCGATAATTTAATAATACTATCAGAAGGCAAGCTAATCTTATATGGAGATCCTCATTCTGTATATAATGAAAAAAATTTAATAGATAAGTATGATATTTCTATACCCAAAATATTAGAGTTTGAAAGATTAGCAAAAGAAAAGAAAAATAAAAAACTAATGCATAGCAATAATATAAATGACTTAATAAAAGAGGTATATAGAAATGTATAACCTAAAGTTTACTAAGTACTATAATACTGAATCATTTATACACGATATAAATCCCTTATTTAAAATAATAAGCCTATTTATATTAACATTTTTATGCTTACTATCATCAAATTTAATATTTTTAATAATCTTACTATTATTTTTAATATTTGTAATTCTAATAAGCAATGTACCAATTAAATTATACATAAATAATTTAAAATTTATACTACCTATGGTATTATTCATATTCATAATTAACATAATATTTAATGATATCTATAATACACTTCTATCTATAATAAAAATAATATTATTTATACTTTATTCACAAGTATTATTATATACAACAAAACCAAATGATATAACATACGCATTAGAATTATTTTTATCACCACTTAAAATATTTAACATAAAAGTGTCTAATCTAGCACTTACAATCTCACTTGCACTTCGCTTTATTCCAATAATATTTACACAAGCATACAAAATATTAAAAGCACAAATAAGTAGAGGATTAAATTTTAATGGCAATTTAAATGAAAAATGTGATAAGATTGTATCAGTTATTATTCCAATTTTCAATTTGTCTTTAAAAAGATCAGAAGAAATATCTTATGTTTTAGATATGAGACTTTATAATGTTAATAAAAAAAGAAGCAAATATAAAAATTGGGATATTACTACTGATGATATTGAAGTATTATTTGTGCATATTTTACTAATTTTATTATGTATAGTTTTAGAGGTGATTTAATGAGATATTTAATAACATTTTCATATGATGGTACAAATTTTTATGGATACCAAAAACAGCCCAATTTAAGGACAGTAGAAGATGAATTAGAAAGTGCATTAACATATATAAATGGTGGTGTGGATGTAATTATACACTCATCAGGAAGAACAGATAGAAAAGTTCATGCTATAAATCAAAAAGCGCATTTTGATTTAAATAAAGAAATACCACTTTATAAATTAAAAGATGCACTTAATACATATACAAAAGAAGATATATATATTAAAAACATACAAATAGTAGAAAATGATTTTCATGCAAGATATATGGTATCAAAAAAAGAATATATTTATAAAATAAATGTAGGAGAATATAACCCATTTGAAAGGAATTATGTATTTCAATTCAATAAAAAATTAGATATAGAAACAATGCAAAAAGAAATTAAAGATTTAATTGGAACACATGATTTTAGTTCTTTTGCAAATAAAGAAGATAAAAAAGAATCATATATAAGAACTATATATGATGCATTTATAAAAAAAGATGAAGATATAATTACTATTACATTTATAGGAGATGGTTTTTTAAAGTACCAAGTTAGAAATATGGTAGGAGCACTCATAGAAACTAGTACTAAAAAAAGAAAAATTAAAGAAATATTAGATAAAAAAGATAGAAGTTCTTATGGTAAAATAGCACCACCAGAAGGACTATATTTAAAAAATGTTGAATACTAAAAAATCACTTTATATAAGTGAATTTTTAATCTTTAAACATATCTACTAGAAGTCCAATATTGATTAAACCAGCTAGACCAACTAATCCATATATTATCAATGTAACTAATGAACGCACTCCAAACAAAGTTGCTACTAAATCTAAATCAAATAAAGCAATCATACCCCAGTTTAGAGCACCAATTATAGTAATAATTAACGCAATTATATGTATTGTTTTCATAACGCCTCCTTATTCACTAATTATAATTACCATAAATTTCTTATTTTATACATGAATATTTAATTTTTATATCCATATAATTAAATGAAATATAAAATAAGAGGTGAAAGATGAAAAAATTTATAGGTATTTGTGCAATTTTAATGTTATTTGTAACAGGATGCGGAAAATATACTGATAAAGACATATTAAAAGATATAAATAAAAATATGGAAAAATTAGAATCATATTATCTTGAAGGGGAAATGGAAATAGTAAACAATGAAGATATATATAAATATGATGTTAAAGTTTCATACCAAGAAGATGATT
>CALVQZ010000152.1 GCA_944358275.1 uncultured Bacilli bacterium | reverse complement strand
TGTGCTCTTCCGATCTCTTTAACACCTTCTTCTAAACCTCGTTATTTTATTTCATTAAATGTTTCCATCTATGTATGTTTTGATTCACTATCATTTAACCATAAATCAAGTACATCTTTATACCCCTCTATCATATCCCAAAATAGTATATACTACAATTTCTTTTAATTCATATTAATATTTTTTTGTCACATACATACAGTCAGCAAAATAAATAATAAAACTTTTTTAATAACCTATTTTACAATTTATTTAATTTTTCTAAAACACAATTTGTAATTTGCGATATTATTTCATATAATGCTTTAAAACCATATATACCTTCGATAGTATCGGATATATCCAGCTGTCTCACTCCTTTTGCATACATTAAAATTACTTTTCTATCTATATCATAAATGTCTTTAGTTATTTTAGGTATAATTATTGAGTCAAACGAACCGTCTCGATCTCTTCGAGCTAATATATTCATTTATTCCATACATGTTTTTACATTTTTGTCAATACAGTCATTTCTATGATTATTCGTATATTTCTCTTTTTTAGAATTGTTATTATATTTTGAATGAACATTCATTTTTCCTTGTAACATTACTTCAAACATTAAATCAAATATATCTTTTAATGCGTTTTGAACATCTTCTACTATTTATGACTGGTATTCCTCAAAAATTGCTTTCACTAATTCATTTTTACTATTATTTTTACTTCTCATTTTTTGCCTCTTTCTTATACTTTATCACACCATAAAAATGTGTAGTTTTTATAACTTACACTATTATACTTTTACGATATTTTTTAATTTTTTTATTACTTTCTTTTCTATTCTTGATATGTAACTTTGACTTATTCCAAGCATATCAGCAACATCTTTTTGAGTTACTTCTTCATGTCCAAACAAACCATATCTTAAAATCATTATTTTCTTATCTCTTTCATTAAGCTTGTTTATTTCTTCTATTAAAAGTTTTCTTTCTACTTTATCTTCTAATTCTCTTGAAATAATATCTTTATCAGTACCTAGTATATCTTCTAAATGTAGTTCATTTCCTTCTGCATCATAACTTAGTGAATCTTCTAGTGATATTTCTGTTTTTCTTCTTTTATTTTTTCTTAAAAACATAAGTATTTCATTATCGATACATCTTGATGCATATGTTGCTAATTTTATGTTTTTGCCCATTTTATAAGTATTTATTCCTTTTATAAGACCTATTGTACCTATACTTACTAAATCTTCTAAATCTACATTCGTATTTTCATATTTTTTTGCAAGAAATACGACTAATCTCAAATTATGCTCTATAAGTTTATTTTTAGCTATTTCATCTCCAAAACTAGCAAGCTCAAGAGCACTCTCTTCTTCTTCTTTACTAAGTGGTGGTGGTAGTATATCACTACTTCCAACATAGTATACTCCTCTTTTAAATAATCTACTTAGTAATTCTTTTATTCTTCTTAACATATGTCCTCCAATCCCATATTATTATTTAAAATACAATCTATTCCATCTATATGTATCTTATTAAATGAAAGTCCAATTAAAATATTAGTAAATTCTTTATCATTTACAACTACTTTTTTCACTCTTATACACTTTAAAATACCATCGCTATTTATATTACTATAAGGTACTAATAACTCTTTAGAAGAAGATATGTATTTTTTTATTTTTTCATAATTAACAAGGATAACTGGCCTTTTCTTATATGGATCAACTAAGTTATTTCCTGTATCTAAAAAGCCATTTAAACACACTTCTTCTTTATTTTTAAAATATATGCATACTTTATAATATTTAGAATAATTATTTTTATAACTTATATTTTCTTTGATATACAAATACAATAGTAATGGACTTATTAGTAAGATTACTATAATATTTATACCTATACCTTCATGATAAAAAATTAGTCCTTTATTTTTATAACTAAATTCTATATTCAAAAAATAAAGCATTCCTCCTAAAACAATACTTACTAGGTATAAATAAAGTAAGTTTTTCATAAAATACTTTATATCTTTAAAACCAAAAGTAATAAGGCACATAAATATAGCAATTATTATTTTAATAAAGAATAAAGTAATTGAAGAAATATTAAGGAATAGGGAAAGAATTGAAAAACCTCCAATTAAACTACCGAGTGCTATTCTATATATTTTCATGTGCCTTTTTAGTATTAGTGATACTGAAAGTAAAAGCAAAAAATCAAAAAATATGTTAATTAAAAGTAATAGGTCTACATATACTTTCATCATATCACCAATATTATGATAATAAAAAATAGACAAGTATTATGTCTATTTTTGTTTAGCGTTTAAAATTTACATCCTGATTGTTTTATTCTATTTACTGCACTAACATGTTCTTCAAAAGTCTTTGTAAATACAGTAGAGCCAGTTGTACAATCTGCAACAAAATAATAGTTATCTGTATCTTTTGGATTTATGCATGCTTCAATAGAGGCCTCTGCTGGATTTCCTATTGGTCCTATAGGTAGTTTCCCTGCCATTTTTGATAATCTTGTATTATATGGACTATCAAAATCAATATCTGATTGAAGTAATACAGGATTTGTACCCATATCTTTTTTTACTGCATAATATGTAGTAACATCGCTACCTAAACTATCTCCCATAGCAAGACGTTTATAAAACACACCTGCTATTTCTTTTCTATCATCATCGTACATTCCTTCTAATTCGACAACTGATGCGAGTGTCATAAATTCATGAATATTTAAATTTTTACTTTCAATATCAGTTTTATATTTAGTAAGTATCTTATCAGTATGGTTTAACATAACATCAAATATCTCTTTTACAGTTACATCTTTACTACTAAAAGTATATGTTTCTGGAAATAAATAACCTTCTAAAGGATAATATATACCTTCTTGTTTAATATCATCAGTTAAAAACCAATATTTTTCTATTAAAGAATCAATATACTCATCATTATCTAACAAATTATAGACATCTTCTTCAGTATTATTAGTCTTAGATACTATTTCTTTTACATATTGAGATATATTCTTACCCTCTTTAAAAGTAATATTTATATTATGCTTAGTTGTAACTTCTCCTTTTGCTATAGATTTTATTATATCCATAGAATTCATAGAAGTACTTAAATCATATAATCCTGCTTGCATATTAAAATTACCTAATTTTATATATATTTTTGAAAATAATTTATTTCTAATTAAATTCTTCTCTTCTAATAATGTTAGAATTGAATCAACAGACATACCAGGTTCAATATTTACTTCTATTAAAGTATTATTATTATCTATTTTTCTCATATTAAATACAAAAACCCCTAATGCAACATTAAAAATAAATATAATAGCAATAACTATTGCAATTATTACATTCTTAACTTTTATTCTTCTTTTCATTTTACTACCACCTAAATAAGTATAACACGAAAAATTTTTTTTGTATATTAAAAAGATGCACTACCTGTGATTTGTTTTTTAAAATGTCCTATTTTTATAAAAGAGTTTTTAAG
>CALVQZ010000151.1 GCA_944358275.1 uncultured Bacilli bacterium | reverse complement strand
ATACCTGCTGGAACAGGTGCAAAGAAGTATTCTTCAGTAAACTTTGATTTAGAATCAGATTTTATTGATGAAGAACCTTTAGATGTGCTTGAAGACAAATTAAGTGAATAAAAAAAGACTGCTGTTTTTGCAGTCTTTTTACTTATTAAAATTCATCAATATTTCGTGTATTATTTCTTCTTGATTACCTAAATCCACATCTTCAATTCTGTCTACTCTGCATTTTTCACATGTAATAATACTATTCATCTTATCTAAAGATTCATCTATATCATCATTAACTATTACATAATTGTATTTTGATACTTCATTTATTTCTTTATATGCAGTTTTAAATCTTTCAATAACTTTATCTTTATCTTCTGTTTTTCTAGATACTAATCTTTGTTTTAACTCTTTCATAGAAGGTGGCATAATAAATATAAATATGGCATCTTTTCTTTTTTCATTTACTATTTTAGCTCCTTCTATATCAATTTCTAAAATTACATCAATTCCATTATTTAAGTTTTTTTCTATATTATCAATTGGAGTACCATAATAGTTATTTGAATGTACGATTGCATATTCTAAGTATTTATTATTTTTTATGTTTTTTTCAAATTCTTCTTTTGTAATAAAATTATAATCAATACCATTTACCTCACTACCTCTAATATCTCTTGAAGTATCTGAAATAGAAATAGTTATATTATCTCTTATTTTTATTAGTTGTTGACATAGTGTGCTTTTACCACAACCTGATGGACCAGATACGACTATAAGCATTCCTTTTTCTTTTGATTTAATCATAATTCACCTCTTTTAAAAATATTATCATTTTAAATATTATTATTCAATAAGAAAATGTAAAAATAGTTATTTATTAGTATTCTAGCACTCTATATTGACAAGTGCTAAAAAGAGTGATATTATTATCTTTGAGGTGATTGATATGTTTAATCAAAATGAAGAAGAAAATGTTTTAGAAAAATATGGTAGAAATATAATTGAAGATGTTAAAAATAGAAAAATTGATCCAGTGATTGGTAGGGATGATGAAGTTAGAAGTATTACTCGTATTTTATCTAGAAAGACAAAGAATAATCCTGTACTTATAGGTGAACCAGGTGTTGGTAAAACTGCTATTGTAGAAGGTCTTGCTCAAAGAATAGTAAAAGGAGATGTTCCAAGTTCTTTAAAAGATAAAGTTATATGGGAGTTAAATATGGCATCTTTAATTGCTGGTGCTAAATATAGGGGTGAGTTTGAAGAAAGACTTAAGAAGGTATTAGATGAGGTTAAGAAGTCTGAAGGAAATATAATAATGTTTATAGATGAAATTCATACTATTGTGGGTACTGGTGCTGTTGAGGGTGCTATGGATACAGGTAATATATTAAAACCTATGCTTGCAAGGGGTGAAATTCATGTAATTGGTGCGACTACATTAAATGAATACAGGAAGTATATTGAAAAAGATGGTGCACTTGAAAGGAGATTTCAAAAGATTATAGTTAATGAGCCTTCTATTGAAGATACGATAACTATACTTCGTGGGCTTAAAGAAAGATTTGAAATACATCATGGTGTTTCTATTCAAGATAGAGCTTTAGTTTCTGCTGCTATGTTGTCTAATAGATATATTACTGATAGGTATTTGCCGGATAAAGCAATTGATTTAGTTGATGAAGCATGTGCAACTATTAGGGTTCAAATGGATAGTGTTCCAACTAGTTTAGATGAGCTTACAAGAAAGATTATGAGACTTGAAATAGAAAAAGAGGCTATAAAGAAGGAAAAAGATACTTTATCTAAAAAGAGACTTGATGAAATAAATGATGAATTAAAGGGGTTAAAAGATGAAGAAAAAGAATTAAATAATGCTTGGAGTAAAGAGAAGAATATAAATTCTGATATAAATAAAATCAAAGCAGAAATTGATAAAAAGAGATACGAATTAGAAGTTGCTGAAAATAAATATGATTTGGAAACTGCTGCTAAATTAAGGCATGGTGTTATTCCTGAACTTGAGAAAAAGTTAAGTGAATATAGTAATAGTAATGATAGAAAATTACTTAGTGATATTGTAACTAGTGAAGATATTGCAAATGTTATTAGTAAATGGACTAATATACCTATTACTAAATTAGTAAGTAGTGAAAAGGAAAAAGTGCTTTCTTTAGAAGAAAACTTAAATAAGAGAGTAAAAGGACAAAAGGGAGCATTATCTTTAGTTAGTGATGCGATAATTCGTTCTAGGAGTGGTATTAAAGATCCTAATAAGCCAATTGGTTCATTTATATTCCTAGGACCTACTGGTGTTGGTAAGACAGAAGTAGCAAGAAGTTTAGCATACGAGTTATTTGATGATGAGCGCCATATGATTAGAATAGATATGTCTGAGTATATGGAAAAGTATTCTGTATCTAGACTTATAGGAGCAGCACCTGGATATATTGGTTATGAAGAAGGGGGTCAATTAACAGAAGCTGTAAGAAGAAATCCTTATAGTATCGTATTGTTTGATGAAATAGAAAAAGCTCATCCTGATGTATTAAATTTACTTCTTCAAATATTAGATGATGGTAGACTTACTGATTCAAATGGTAGGACAGTTGATTTTAAAAATACTATAATTATAATGACCTCTAATGTTGGAAGTGAGCATATATTAAATGGTGAAGAGGATAAAGTATTAAAAGAATTGCATAATTATTTCAAACCAGAATTTATCAATAGAGTTGATGAAGTTATTGTATTTAAAAAACTTACTAAAGAAGTTTTATATGAGATATTAGATAAAATTATTGACGAGATAGAGAAGAGATTAAGTGATATAAATGTTACGATAAATTTAAGTGAGGGTGCGAAAAAATACTTTATAGATAATGGATATGATGAATTTTATGGTGCAAGACCATTAAAGAGACTTGTTAATAAAGAACTTGAAACTAAAATAGCTAGATTACTAATCAATAATGATATAAAAGAAAATATGATTATACAAGTAGATATAAATAATGACACAGTATGTGTATCGTTAAAAGAATGATGCATATTGTGTCTTTTTTTGTAAGTGTAAAATTATGAAAATATGAAATTTATATGATATAGGTAATAAATTAAATAATTACCTATATTTTTTAATGGATTAAATAAAATATAAAGAGGTAAAGAAAATAATTTATAAAAAAATAAAGAAATTTACAAAAAGTACTTGACAAATGGGGGGGGGGGGGGGGGGTGTAATTTTCCTCAAAAAAACAAAACAGGTAGCGTGTTTAAAATAAAGAAAAAAAAAAGGGAACGAAAAAAAGAATTAAAATTAACAAAATGAAAA
>CALVQZ010000150.1 GCA_944358275.1 uncultured Bacilli bacterium | reverse complement strand
CAAAAGAAGATTATGTTGATCAAGCAATGTGGGAAAGAATTGCATTAACTGAAGCAACAGTAATTTTGTTTTGGATACCGAGAGAATTACCTGATATGCGAGCATTTACTACTAATGTAGAATTTGGATATTGCTTACATTAGAGAAAAATTATATATGGTCATCCAGATAATGCAAAAAAAGTTAAATATTTAGATTGGTTATATAAGCTAGATTATAATAAAGAACCATTTTTAAATATTGATGAGTTATTAAAAGAATCTATAAATTTAGCAAATAAATTATATAACGAAGAAAGTTATGAAATTTTGCCGCTTGAAAAAAGAAAAATTCTAGAGAGGAAGTAAAATGTTATGGAAAATAATCGACAAAATCAGACAAATATAAATTGGTATCCAAGACATATGGCAAAAACTAAAAGACTAATTTTAGAAAATATTGATTTAATAGATATCGTATATGAAGTAATAGATGCTAGAATCCCCTATTCTTCTAAAATAAAAGATATAGATAATATTTTAAAGAATAAACCTAAAATTCTTGTTATGACAAAGATAGATTTGTGTGATATAATAGAAACACAAAAGTTTATTGACAAGTATAAGAATGAGGGATATGAAGTTATACCAGTTGATCTACTAAATAACAAGAATGTAAAAGAAATATTAAATAAAACTAAAGAAATGCTTGCTCCTTTAGATAGAAAAAGGAAAGAAAAAGGATTAAAACCAAGAAATTATAGAGCACTCATAGTTGGAATACCAAATGTTGGTAAAAGTACTTTAATAAATAGGCTTGTCAATAAAAAAGCAACACAAGTTGGAAACAAACCTGGTATAACAAAAAACTTAAATTGGATTAGACTTGGTAACAACATAGATTTACTTGATACTCCTGGTATCTTATGGCCTAAATTAGAAGAAGAAGAAGTTGCACTTAATTTAGCATCTATGAGTGCAATTAAAGAAGAAATACTAAAACTTAGCGATATTGCTATACACATATTGAATAAATTAAATGATCATTATAAAGATATATTATATGAAAGATATGAAATATATAATGTAAATAAAGAAGATTATATTGAAACACTTGATATAATTGGAAGAAAAAGAGGATGCCTATTAAAGGGAAATGTCATAGATTATGATAAAGTTTATTCTGTTATTGTAAAAGATATAAAAGATGCTAATATTAAAGGAATAACATTCGATAGATTTTAATCTATCTTGCGAGAATGGTGGAATGGTAGACACGTACGCTTGAGGTGCGTATGATTTTAAATCGTGAGAGTTCAAGTCTCTTTTCTCGCACCAAATTGATACTAAACTCGGGCTTTCAAAGTTCGAGTTTATTATATAGACTAAATAATTTATGACAGCTTAGAAAACATACTTACACGTTGACAAATCAATGAGCTTATGTATTTCTTTTTGTTAAAATATTCTTTTTGGATTGATTTTTTTTAGCAATTTCATTACATTTACTTTGTTTGATTCTAAACCGAGAAAGTATTTTTTGTGTTTTCTTTGAAGAAAAATGGATAATAGACTTAAATGGTTACTATCTTTTATCGTAATTAGTAGTCTATAAACATATTTAGTTTGAAATGCTTACACTTAAATCTACGTAATTATTTTCAAATAAAAAATGACATTCTGATTTGTTATAAAAACTGTATAAGCATATCTTTTAAGTTTAAATTATGGTATTATTTATACAAAGTGATTATATGAATTTATTAAAACAAATTTTAGAATGTAAATCTGATAAAGAAGTGAACGTTTTAATAACAGATACAATTCAAAGAATGAATAATATAGTTCAGCCTATAGAACAATTAGGTTTTTTGGATTATGGAAAAAGTGTAAGTTGCTATAAAGGTTTTATTCCATTAAATACAAGAATAAAATATGCGAGTATGAATCTTGAAACTTATGGTATGGAAAGTACCGATTTTTTTTATGATTTTGCTCATTTTGTTAGAAAGTATAGAATAAACAATAAAGGGTCTATGATATATAATATGGAATATTTTATTAATCAATATTTTGGTTATCCTGGTAAAAACGAAAGAGAAATTATCTTTAATGATAATGCTTGGAATTCAACAACTACTGATGAAGAATATTTTACAGCATAAAAAAATAATAAATTGAGCGATTTAAAAGGAAAAGGAGCAGTTGAATGTACAGAAAGAAGTGCTTTAGCACAGCAATTACTTAGTTTATTTGGGATAGAAGTCTATTATTGTATAGGATGTACTGATTTTGGTAATAGACAAGAATGTCATTGTTTTAATATAGTAAAAAGAAAAAATGATTATGCATTTTTAGATTATAGTGTTCCTGTAACTTCATATAATGAAGATGGAACAATTAATGCATATTACCCTTTTATTGGAAATTTATCTGAAGAAGAATTTTTAGATTTTGTAAATAATGGTGTATTAAAAGATTTTAAAAACTATCAATATATTGGAAAAGAAAAACAAGTCCTTGATTCATCAAGAAAATATATTGTAGGGTCATATACGATTGAAAAAGAAAAAACTATGTAATTAGGTTTTCTATTAGAAATTATTTTACTTCTTCCATAAAGGCACCAAATTGATTGATACTCGAACACTTTTGTTTGTATATATCAATAAAAAGTGTCTATAACCTGAAAAAAATAAAACACATTTTTGAAGAAAAAAGGGTAGAATTCCCC
>CALVQZ010000149.1 GCA_944358275.1 uncultured Bacilli bacterium | reverse complement strand
ATTCTATTAAAATTTCAATAGGACATTTTAACTTAAAAATAACTTTTCAGAATATTTTACTAGGACATTTTAACTTAAAAACTCTTTTATAAAAATAGGACATTTTAAAAAACAAATCACAGAAATTGCAACTATAAATTTACGATTTTTGTAAAATAAGCAAAATTTCCTCAATTTTACGAAATATACGCAAAAATATGATGAATTTTTATGAGTATATGTATAATAGCTTTGCTAGATTTTTGGAGGCAGAAAATGAAAATACGTAAAGAAGATATAATTACTTTGACTTTATTGTATAGAAAACAGATATTATTTCATACGAATCTATTGAAGAATATGAAAGAATAGTTGATGATAATTTAGAAGGAAATGATTTTCCACCTTATTCAATATTTTCGGATTGTAAAATATATTCTATATTACAAGATGAAAATAACAAATTTTATGCTGTGATAACATTTAATGAAAATTTAATGGAAGCTAAACGACTTATGAATTATATTCCGTTGGAACTTGCAATTGCTGCAACAAAAGACAATGCTTTTTCAGCAATTGGATTAAATAGAGAAAAAAACAATGTTAAAGTTTTAAGAAAAAACAAAGCATAATTTTAGTAAGGTATAAAGATAGATAAAATTATGCTTAAACGGTATTCAAAAGAAAACTTCCTATATCATTAGCTTTAAAACCTATGCAAAAAAATTGCATAGGTTTTCTTTTAGGCAAGAATATATTTTCCACAATAATTTTGTATAACTTATTCTTTTTCTATTAACCAATCAAATACATTTATTTTTTTATACCATTATAAGAAGTATAAGGAACATAATCTGCTGTTAATAAATATTTTGAATTATGATCATTTATTGTATCAAGTGGTTTTAGTTCTCTTTCTAAAGTATTTTTATCTTTTACAGTATAGCCTACTTGATAATATTCTCCCTTTCTCATTAACTGCTACAAAATCTACTTCATTGTTATCATTCTTACCTATATATACATTATAACCTCTTCTAAACAATTCCAAATACACAACATTTTCTAATATATGATCTTCATCAGCATTTTTACTTCCTAATAATCAAATGCATTTGAAAAAACTATTTAATTATCAAACTTTCTCCTGTCATTTCTTTTGGTGTATCTAAATTTCCTAATTGTAAAAGTGTTGGTGCTATATCTGAAAGTTTTCCTTCTTTTAAAGATATTTCTTTTTTACATACTATAAATGGTACTTTGTTTGTAGTATGGGAAGTTATTACATTATTATTATCATCTAACATATATTCAGAATTGCCATGATCTGCAGTTACTACTAGAGTAATATCTTCTTTTATGCATTTTTCATATATTCTTTTTAGATTAGCATCTACGCTTTCTACTGCTTTTATAGTTGCTTTCATATTTCCTGTATGACCTACCATATCACAATTTGCAAAGTTTAATATTATGTACTGATAATTATCTATTATTTCTAGTAATTTATCTGTAACTTCATAAGAACTCATTTCTGGTTTTAAATCATATGTTGCTACTTTTGGACTATGAATTAGAATTTTATCACATTTTTTTAAATCTAATTCTTTTCCTCCATCAAAGAAATATGTAACATGTGCATATTTTTCTGTTTCTGATATTCGTAATTGTTTTATACCTTTATCCGATAAATACATTCCTAGTGTATTTTTTAAATCATCTAGTTTAAATGCATATGGTATATTTAATTCATTTGATACACTCATCATCGTAACTATGTTCTTTGTATCTTTAATTAAATAACTTAGTATTTGTCTTGCTCTATCTGGTCTAAAATTAAACCATATTATCGCATCGTCTTTATCTATTAGTCCATTATCATCTATTAGACTCGGGTTTATAAATTCATCATATATATTATTTGTGTAATTGTAATCAAATACATCTTTTATATTATTATATTTTTTTCCAATTCCCTTTGTCATTAGATTATAACCAATTTCAATTCTATCATAGTTTTTATCTCTATCCATCGTGTAGTATCTTCCGCATATTGTAGATATTCTTCCTATATTTAATTTTTCTATTTCTTCAACATAACTTACACCACTATCTACAAGTGTGTCTCTACCATCTGTTATTAAGTGCATATATACATTATCTACATTATTCATCTTAGACATATTTAATAATGCTTTTAAATGAGTTATATGTGAATGAACTCCACCATCGCTTATTAAACCAATTAAATGTAGTTTCTTGTTGTTTTCTTTTGCATAATTCATTACTTTTAATAATTCTTTATTGTTATAGAACTCATTTGTTTTTATATAATTATTTATAAGTTCAAGAGGTTGATACACAATTCTTCCGGCACCAATATTTAAGTGCCCAGTTTCACTATTTCCCATTTGTCCTTTAGGAAGTCCTACATATTCTCCACTTGCATTAAGCATAGTATGTGGATATTCATTCCATAAATAATCAAAAGTAGGTTTACTTGCCTGCATAAATGCA
This sequence comes from uncultured Bacilli bacterium, assembly GCA_944358275.1. Lineage (GTDB taxonomy): Bacteria > Bacillota_I > Bacilli_A > RF39 > UBA660 > CAG-1193. The sequence continues at coordinate 4,966 of CALVQZ010000149.1, read as the reverse complement.
TTACCGTGCATTTCTTTTCTTATTCCTACTCCATCTAAAATAACTAACATTACTCTTTTCATATTTCACCTATCTTTTCATTGATTATATAATCGTATTATATCATTTTTATATAAAAAACTCTACTTTTTATTAGAGCGTAAAAAAAAACTAACTGAATTTTCAATTAGTTTACTTTCATTTTTCTATATTCTAATCTTAATTTGTCTGCTACTGTGACAATAAATTCTGAGTTTGTGGGCTTTGCTTTATCTATATCTACACTGTGTCCAAATATTTCTTCCATAAGATCCCAGTTTCCTCTATTCCAACTTACTTCTATTGCATGCCTTATAGCTCTTTCAACTCTAGATACAGTCGTGTTAAACTCGCTTGCTATTTCTGGATATAATTCTTTAGTTATACCTCCTATCATATCTGGATTGTTATATAAAAGTATAATTCCTTCTCTTATATATTGATACCCTTTTATATGTGATGGAACACCTAATTCGTGTAATATCTTTGTAACAGATATTTGTAAATTATTGTGATATATATTTATATTTTTGTTTTCTTTTTTCTCTATATTCGCACATTCTAATATTCTATTTTCTAAGTCAGATAGTTCATATGGTTTTAAAAGAAAATATTGAACTCCATACTCTGATACTCTTCTTATCATGTCATCTGAATTATATGATGTAGATATAATTACAGGTTTATTTATACCTTTTTTCTTCATTTCTTCTAATACATATATTCCATCTTTTTTGGGCATTATTAAATCTAATATTATTACATCATATTCATTTATCTTACTTTCAATAGTTTTTATCCCTTCTTCTCCAGAATATGCCTTTAGGTTAACTTTTATAAGCGAATGATCTTGGAAATATTCCTCTATCATATCTACTAATTTTGTGTTGTCGTCAATTACTAATAATTTTGTCATTTATTTTTCCTCCTTTTATGATACAAATATATTTCATAATAATGCCTATTTTTGTCGTTTTTTATCATAAATAAAAAAATGTAGTATTTTTGATATACTACACTAAAAGAGAATTTTATGCTGCGTCTTTGTAATCGGCAGAATCGACTGTTTTTGGAACTAAAGGTTGTATTTGTTTTGAATAAACCTTACTCATCGATTGTCCAGTTCCTTGGCTTTTATTATGTAACTCAGTTAAAATAGAATTTACTGTACTTTTTTCATCACTATTCATCATTCTATAAGAAGATAATGATTCTATTTCATTTCTTGAAATAGTTTGCCCAGTTAATAACCCAGTTTTGTTTAACATTTCTTCGGTTGACTGGATACCATTTTTTGAAAATGTGTATCTTTGTATTTCCTCACGAAGGAATTTAAGAAATAATATTTTAGTTGAGTTCATTTCTATCACAGCCCTTTCTTCTTTTACACTTTTAATATAACATAATATTTGTCAAAATAAAACAATATTTGACAAAGTTTTTTGTATATTTACATTTTATTTTACCAAATTATACATTTTTAACATATTATTGGGATTATTTGAGGCTCCACCAATAAGTACACCATCGACATTATCTAAAGAGCATATATCTTTTATATTAGTTTCATTTACACTACCTCCGTAAATCACCTTTACATCTTTAGTATTATCTTTTACGACACTTTTTATGTATGAATGCATACTTATTATGTCTTCTTCTATTGGAGTAAGACCTGTTCCTATTGCCCATACTGGTTCATATGCAATTATCAATTTATCTACTTTTAAATTATCTAGTGCATAACGCAGTTGTTCACTTACAACTTCTTTTTCTAATTCATTTTCTCTATCTTTTTTATGTTCACCTACGCATAATATTGGTATAATTCCATTTTCTATACATGAATTTAATTTTCTTCTTACATCATCATCACTTTCATCAAAAATATTTCTTCTTTCGCTATGCCCAATTAAACAGTATTCTACTCCAATACTTTTTAATTGTTTAAATGAAACTTCTCCTGTAAATGCTCCAAAATCTAGATAATGTCCATTTTGTGCACACACAGGATATTTTTTTGATAATAATGTAGTTAAATATATATTAGACGGACAAATAATAAAATTTGTAATATCACTTTTTTCTATTATTTTTTTATATTCTAATATATCATTATATTCTAAATTCATTTTTAAATTTGCAATCAATAATTTGCTCATATTAACCTCTTTTCATATTATTTATTACTTTTTTTAACATAGGTTTTTTCTTTTCTAAAATTGCTTTTTCGTAAACATCTATTATTTTTTGGCCATAATATTTTATTGAAAATTGTAAACTAGATTTTAACGCTTGTTTTGATATTGTAATATATTTATTTTTATCTTTATATAAAGATAAGATTTCATTTATATATTGTTTTTGTGTTTTAAAGAAAAACCCGTTATATCCATCAATTACCGACACTTTAAAACTTTCATCATCAAGACATACAATAGGAAGAGCTGCTGCAAGACCTTCTATTACAGTTAAACCCTGTGTTTCTGTATTAGATGCAGTTACAAATACATTCCCTATTTGATAATAAAGCGCTACTTCATTCCAAGGAATCATACCTGTAAATATTATATTTTTATTATCTTTACACATATCTTTTAAGTATTCTAAATCAGGACCATCTCCTACGATTAGTAACTTTATATTTTTATATTTTTCATTAAGTTCATTTTGTGCATCTATCAAAAACTTTATATTCTTTTGAGCATTTGATATACGGCTTACGGATAAAAGTACAAAATCATCTTTTCTTATTCCTAATTTTTCTCTTAAGTCTTTAAGTTCTTTTTTGTTAAAATTTCCTTTATTAAATCTATCTATATCTATTCCTGTTGGAATGATATTTATTTCTCTTTTTGCACCATATTTTCTTTTAAATAAATCATAAGTTTTCTTTGTAGGTACGATTAGTTCGGATACTATTTTGTCACAATAAAATAATGTAAAATGTTTTAGAATTTTCTTAGCAATTTTATCAAAATGACCCTTAGTAACTAAATATACATAATCTTCATACATAGTGTGATATGTGTGTACAACTGGTATATTAAATTGCTTAGCTAGTAATCTTCCATATGTTCCAATACTACCTTCTGTATGAGTATGTATTATATCTAATTTCCATTTTCTAATTTTATTCGTATATTTTAATGGATAAATACTGCTTATTTTAAGGTCATTATAAATTCTTGATTCAATACCAGGCACCCTTAGTATTTTTTCTTTTTCATCATAATTATATTTAAATTTATCTTGATTTATAGTTACTATATATACAGTATGACCTAGTTCTTCTAATGATTTTTTTAGCATTTTTATACTTGTGACAACCCCACAAACATATGGTTCATACACTTCTGTAAATATACCTATACGCATAAATACTCCTATTTTTATTTATCAGTAATTACTTTCAATCCTGGTAATTCTTTACCTTCTAACATTTCAAGTGATGCTCCTCCACCTGTTGATATGTGTGCTTTTTTGTTACTAAAACCAAATTTATTTAATGCTGCAATAGTGTCGCCTCCACCTACTACTATTTTAGCTTTACAGTTAGATAATGTTTCTACTATTTTTCTTGTGCCTAGTGAAAATTTAGCAATTTCAAAAACACCTATTGGTCCATTCCATATTATAGTATTTGCATTTGACAAAATTGATTTAAATTGATTTTGTGTTGCAACACCAATATCTACTCCAATATCATTTTTCGAAATAGTTTCTTTTGTTGCTAGTCTTGTACTTGCTGATTCTGTCATTGAACTTGCAACAACTATATCTTCTGGAAGTACAATTTTATCTTTGTAAGTACTTAGTATATTTTTACAAAAATCAATACTTTCCTCATCTACTATAGAAAGACCTACTTCATAGCCCATAGTTTTATAGAATGTATAGTGCATTCCTCCTGCAATAAGTACTTTATCTGCTATTTTTACTGCATTTTCTATTACACCAATCTTATCACTAACTTTTGCTCCACCAAGCATTATTACTAGTGGCCTTTCTGGATTATCAAGTGCACTTGTTATTTTTTCTACTTCTTCTTTTACTAAGAAGCCTAATGCACTAGGAAGAATACTTGCTATACCTACATTAGATGCATGTTTTCTATGAAGAGTACCAAATGCATCATTTACAAATATTTCGCCTAATGAAGCCCAATATTTAGAAAGTTCAGGATCACATCCGCTTTCTAACTTACCATTTAAATCTTCAAATCTAGTATTTTCTAACATTATAATATCCCCAGGTGTCATGCTGTTAATTGCAGTTTCTACTTCAGGACCTCTTGTATAAGGTATAAATTTAACTTCTTTATTAAGTAATTCACTTAATCTTTTTGCAACTGGCCTTAAAGAATTAGTTAATTTATCTTGTTCTTCTTTAACTCTACCTAAATGAGATAATACGATTACTTTAGCACCACCATATATCAAATGTTCAATTGTTTCAACACTTGCTTTTATTCTAGTATCATCTGTAATAACTCCATCTTTAATTGGAACATTTAAATCACATCTAATAATTACTCTTTTATCTTTTACTTTATAGTCTGTTATATTCTTTTTCATTTACAATCATCTCCCATATATGTATATTCATATTTATTTCCACTCTTTGTTATTTTTACTACATTAGTATTATCTATATTTTCATTAGTATACGGATTTTCTAAATTAACTTCCAATAAATCTTCTTCTTGAAGAGTTAGTAAATTGATTTCAAAATATCCATTACTAGTTATAGCACTATCAACTTCACTTGTGTTTTTGTATACATACCCTTCTGCCGCATCTTCTATGCTCGTGAGTATACTATCACATACATTCTTTTTACTATTTGATATTAGAGTATTAACCTTTGGAACTGCAATTATTATAAGAAGCCCTAAAATGAATATTGTGGCAAGTAATTCTACTAAAGTAAATCCTCTTTTCATTAT
>CALVQZ010000148.1 GCA_944358275.1 uncultured Bacilli bacterium | reverse complement strand
TTTAAGAATAATGAAGCTTTTGGTTATCCTATGAATGCTATTAGAACTATGCAAACTATAGAATTGTCTGAAGTTTGTGAAATGGTTAGTCACCAAAAAGACGATAATGAATCAACTGGTTTATATGAAGATTTAAGAAATTGTTTACGCAATAATAAATCGTTAATTTTAAATTCTTCAATAATTTGTCCAGGTGTTAATACATCTATATTAAATGCTATGACAATTAAATTATTAAATGATGAATTAACAGAAGAAGAAAAAAAGAGATTATCTTCTAATGGTATAGATAAGAAAAATAAAATAAAAGTGTTAAAATAAAAAAATGATTAACTTAATTGACTAGAAAAATTATAATCTAGTCTTTTTTTGTAATAAGATAAATATATTTTAATTATAACGCAGTAGTTTGAATATATTGCATTAGCATGTTATAATAAAAATGGAAGGTGTAAGTATGATTGAATTTAAAAATTTTACTAAGATATATAACGGAGAAAAAAGAGCAGTAGATAATATATCTTTTACTGTTAATAGTGGTGAAATCTTTGCATTTATTGGACATAATGGAGCGGGTAAAACTACTACATTAAAGTGTCTTTCTGGAATTATTGATTTTGAAGAAGGAGATATTCTAATTGATGGTGTGTCTATTAAAGATAATCCGGTTAATTGTAAGATGAAAATATCTTATGTTCCTGATACTCCAAGTTTATATGAAAATATGAAGGCTATTGATTTTATTAACTTTATTTGTGATATGTATAATACTGATTTAAATACTAGATATGAAAATATTGAAAAATATAGCAAAATATTTGGACTAGAAGATAATTTAAATGATATAATTTCTTCTTTTTCTCATGGCATGAAGCAGAAAGTAGCACTTATTGCAGCATTTTCACATAATCCTGATGTTTTAATAATGGATGAACCTTTTGTAGGATTAGATCCAAAAGCAATATTTGATATAAAGGAGATTATGAAAGAAATGTTAAAGTGTGGTAAAACTATCTTTTTTTCAACTCATATTTTAGAAGTGGCAGAAAAATTATGTACTAAAGTAGCAATTATACAAAATGGAAAAATAGTTAAAATTGGAAGTATGAAGGAAATTAAAGGGGATAATAGTTTAGAGAAAGTATTTTTAGGATTGGAAAGTGAAGATGAAAAAGTTTAAATCTTTATTAAAAGCTATTTTAAGCCAAGATATGAATGTATTTGTAACTAAAATATCTAATTCATCTAAAATTAAAAACGTTTCTCTAATATTATTTTTATCACTTATGGTAATGTATTCTATAGGAATATACTGTTATTTGTTTGCTAAAGAATTATCTAAATTAAATCTCACATATATAACGCTTACATTTTTTATATTTACAATAACTATATTAACTTTTTTACAAGGAATATATAAATCTCAAGGCATATTATTCGAATGTAAGGATAATGATTTATTATTTTCGCTTCCAATAAAAAAATCTAATATATTTGCACTTAGAATTATAAAATTATTACTATTTCAACTTATTTACAATTTGTTATATATTATTCCTGTATATGCAGTATATATATTTTTTGAAAGACCATCATTTTATTTTTATCTAATATCACTTTTAATGCTTCTACTATTACCAATTATTCCTACTGTTATAGCGTGTTTTTTTGGATATTTAATAAAAGCTATTTCTTCAAAATTTAAATCAAAAAAACTTATGCAAGTTGTATTATCAACTATATTATTTTTAGGAATATTTTATCTTTCTTTTAGTAGCCAAGATTTCATTTTAAAAATAGTAGAAAATGCTACTTCTATAAATGATGTTATAACTAAAATATATTATCCTATGGGTTTATATATTAAACTAATTCAAAAATTTAATATTATAGACTTTTTAAACTTAATAGCAATAAATATATTATTTTTAGTATTATTTATTTATATTGGTTCTATATTTTACTTTAAAATTACATCAAAACTAAGCGAAGAATCAACTCAAAATATAAAAAGAAAAAGTAAGTTTAAATTAAAAGTATCTACACCATTTGTAGCACTGATAAAAAAAGAATTGAATAGATATTTCTCATCATATATTTATATGTTTAATACTTCATTTGGGTTTATTATTATGTTCGTTTTTGTAATTGGTTTATGTATAAATAGTGATGGAGTATTAAATACAGTTATAAATGGGAATGGATTTGTTAATGATTTAAATATTGTATATGAGTATTTACCTAAAATATACTTACAACTTGTAATATTTACTGGATTTATGACATCTATTACTGCTTCTAGTATTTCATTAGAAGGAAAAAGTTTTAATGTTACTAAAAGTTTGCCAGCAAAGATTGAAAATATTTTGTTATCAAAAATTTTAACTAGCAATTTGATATCTCAACCAATTATGTTACTAAGTAATTTAATATTTTTTATTAAATTTAGTATTTCATTACAAGATATGTTTTTTATAACAACATTCACATTAGTTATACCTACACTTAATGCCTTATTAGGACTAATAATAAATTTAAAATATCCAAAGATGAATGCATTAAATGATACAGAGGTTGTAAAACAAAGTATGAGTTCAGCTATAAGCATTTTTGCCGGATTATTATTATTTATTATAACTACAGTTATTATGACAAAATTATATGATAATATAAATTTTTATCTTACTATAGAATTATGTATATTTGTATTATTTACATTTATTTTATGGAATGTATTAAAAAGGTATGGTAAAAAAAGATTTATAGAAATAAATGTTTAATATATATTTGATTTTAATCATATAATATATAGGTGATACTATGTATTATGGAATAGATGATGCGTATTGTGCTGCTAAATTATTAGGTGTTACATTTGATAAATTTACAGTTGAGGAATTTAAAGATGGTATAAACATTGAACTAGAGCACGGTCTTATTGATAAGTGTACAAATGTTACTAATGATAGTTTAATTACAACAGCAAAAATAGCACTTGCACATCTAAATGAATATCCAAATTATTATAATAAGGAATATGGACTTAGTGCATTTGAAGAAATGCTAAAGTCTAAGTTAAAAGATAATTAGCAAATCTAATTATTTTTTTAATAAATACTAAAAGTAATTCTATTGACTTATATCTTATTCAAAATTATAATAAAAGAGTATTAGCAAGAATATGGTAAGTAATTGCTTGATTTACACTTATTATATCTTGTAGTTTAATGGAGGCGTTATGAAAGATAATATAGTAAATGCAATAGTAGAAATACCATTTAGATCAAGAAATAAATATGAAACAGATGAAGTTACAGGAAAGATTAAATTAGATAGAGTCTTATATTCAGCAATGGGGTATCCTTCTGAATATGGAATTATTGAAAATACATTAGCTTTAGATGGAGATCCATTAGATATATTGGTTTTAGCAACAGAACCAACATATCCAGGTTGTATAGTTCCTGCTAAAGTAGTCGGATATTTAACTATGATAGATAATGGTAGTGAGGATTATAAAGTTATTTCTGTAGTAAGTTGTGATCCTAGATATGATAATATCAATGAACTTAGTGATATTCCAATTTCTACACTAAATGAAATACATAATTTTTTTGAAAATTATAAAAAATTAGAAAATGTAGATGTTAAAGTAGGGGAGTATCATAGCAAAGAAGAAGCAATTGCACTTATAGAAGAATGTAAAAAAAGATATATGGAAAGCAAATTAAATTAGTTGCTTTTTTATTTTGTGAAAAAATTTATAAAAGAAAAAAAAGTTGGAATAAATTAAGAGAATGGGCATTAAATAATAATGAATATGTTGCTATCAAAAATAAAAGTAATGAAGTAATATTTAAATATAAATCAAGAATCAATGAAATTAAAATAATTTATAAAAATGAAGATGGAACTAATTTTCAAAAAACAATTAAAGAAAAAGAAATAATATATTGGAGTAAAAAGCATTATGAAAAAGAATTAAATCAGAATAAAAAATTTATTGAGTATTTAGAAAGTTGTAAAAAAAATCCCGACAAATTAAAAGATAAGCAAAGAAAATCCCAAGAATTTATTAAAGTTTTAGATGTAGATAAAGAAACAGGAGAAGTAATTAAAACTGATAAGTTAGTAGTATTTTTAGATGAAAAACTCGAAAAATATAAAGAAACAATGGGATATTATTCAATAGTCACATCTGAAATAGAAGATGACGACAAAGAAATAATAAATAGATATCATGGATTATCAAGAATAGAAGATTCATTTAGAATAATAAAAAGCGATTTAGAAGGAAGACCAATATATGTTTGGACAGAAGAACATATAAAATCCCATTTTTTAATATGTTTTATAGCATTAACTATAATAAGAATTATTCAGTATAAAATATTAAAATATGAAAATAAATCTACGTTAAATGTAGATGGTTGGGAGCAAGGAATAACAGCAGAAATATTAAAAACAACATTACAAAAAAATCAATGTTCTGTTGATAAAAATGGAATATGTTTATTAACAGGGGTTGATAATAATTTATTAAAAATATATAAATCATTAGGTATTGATTATAATATAAAAGCACCAACAATTACAGAAATTAATAGGTTATTAAATAATATAAAATATAGTAACATTATGTGGCTAGTTGCAATCTCAAAACAAAAACATCATAAACCCTTTTAAACAATGGGCAAAATGATGCTTTTTTAATTTACAAAGTACAAAACTTGGGAATGAATTTAACTGAATAGTAATACTTATAAAAAGTTTAGATTATATAATAGTTATAATTAGAAAAAATACCATATAAAAATAGTAATATTTGAAAAAAGAATACTATTTTTATTGTAATAAACTTATATTTTAAGAATAAAATAAAATGTATAAATTTAATTTAAATGTTCTATGAAATATGATATAATTTTTACGAAAGGAGTATACAGTATGTTTTTAATTATAATTATCGTTGTTGTTT
>CALVQZ010000147.1 GCA_944358275.1 uncultured Bacilli bacterium | reverse complement strand
ATAAAGAAACATATTATCTTCATCAAAGTATAATACTAATATCTTTTTACCATTTAATTTTATTTCAAATCTATGAGGTTCTATAAAACTCACATTAACTTTATCTACATTTAATATTCTTCCTTGCGTAAACTCATACTTAGCACTATGAAAATCACAAGCAATTCAAATTTTCTTCTCAAACTTTTCATTTCTTCTCAAACTTTTCATTTCTTCTCAAATATTCATAATCTTTTATCATTTTTATCTCCAATTTTATGGCAAACTAAAACACGGATAAACTCTTAGTTTTCCGTGCTTTTATATATGTTTACTCCATATTTTTGGAGATTATCCACACATGGCACGGAAACTGAACGAGTTTCCAAATATTTTAGTGCCATAGATTTTTCTTTAAATCTACAATTATTTTACCATTTTTATTTAATTTAAACAATACTAATTACATTCTTCTGTGAACTTTCTTTGTAATAACTATTAAAATCTCCAACATCTAATAACCATAAACCAAAAACTTTTGATTTTTCAATGTAACTCTTAGGGTTAACTTTAATAATTTTAAATAACCATGGGTTAGCAAAATAGTCTTCTTCATCTAAATAATCAACAACATCAAATTCGTACTTTTCTTGCAATAATTCAATGTAGTCTAGGGCATCTTTTTCATGTTTTACTTCAGTAACACTTGCTTTATATACACCACTACCAATTATTTTATCTAGCATATTACAATTTTCAAAATCTAATAATTGCTTAACCTTGTTTGACTTTAACTTTAAATCAGTTATTTCAATTTCAGTTATTTTATTTCTTTTGTTTTTAAGTTCCTTAATAACTATCGTATCAATGTAATTGTTAATAAACTCGCATTTAACCTCATAAGATGTCATTTTCCATAACTCATTTAATTCCACACTATCTGATAGTTCCATTTTATCTTTAATAATTCTCTCATCAATAGCAAATCTTAGTTTATGGTCTAATCTACAACTATTAAACTTTTCTGCTGTTTTACTATCAGTGATATAGTAATTATTTTTAATAATTGTACTAAGTTCTAATAAATTGTTTAATTCATTGATTAGAGCATTCTCTATAAGTTCTTCTCTTAAATAAATACCACAGTCCTTACACTTATAATAAAGGTAATCATTCTTCATCTTATTTTTACAACCATTACAAGCAAGTATTCTACCACAATGAGGACATACTAACCTTTGAATAAACAAGTAATTTTTAGACCTATAATAATTTCTACCATTTCTTGTAATCATATCTTGGCAATCATTAAATAGTTCTTCACTTACTATTTTAGGAACAACACCAACAATATCAATTGTATCTTTATTTTCTAAACATTTTCTGTATTGATATACTCCCATATAGCATTTATTATTTAAGATAGTAGAAATAGAACTATCATTCCATTTTCTATATATGATTTCTTCTTCGCCTGTTTCTTTGTTTCTTTTAATACTTGAAATTACTTGCGGATATTCTTCCTTTAATATCTTTGATATTTGAAAGTAAGTTTTTCCACTAGCACATAGTTCAAATATTTCTTTTACTATTTTTGCTTCTTCTTCATCAATTTCCCATTGTTTTAACTTATGTTTTCCGCTTTCATCTAATTTATGCTTATAGCCAAGAGGAGGTTTCCCTCCAAAATGACCTTTGTTTACAGCACTTTCAACACCTACTAATGTTCTTTCTTGTATTAGTTCTCTTTCAAACTGAGCAAATATACCCAATATACGTGCAAACATCATACCTGCTGCACCAGTAGTATCTATGTTTTCACATAAGAACTCAATACCACAATTATATTTTTTAAGTTCATTAAAGAACTCCTCAAAATCCATAATACTACGACTTATTCTATCCATTTTAAAAGCCATAATTATATTGAACTTTCCTTTTCGCATATCTCTAAGCATTTGTTGATATGCAGGTCTATTATCAGCAGACTTACCACTAATACCAGCATCAGTATAGACTTTATACACCTCGTATTCATTAGATATACATCTTGCTCTTAATCTTTTTTCTTGTTCCTCTAAACTATGTCCCTCTCTGGCTTGATCAGTTGTACTGACCCTAGTGTAGATAGCAACCAATTTCTTATCGCTATTCATTGGTTAGCACTCCTTTTTTTAGTGGATTATTAAAAACCTCTAACATTCTTACAAAGAGTTTTCCTGTTGCTGTACTTGTATCAATATTTTCATTTAGTAGTGTTAAATTGCAATTATATTTTTTAATTAGACTTATAAAATCTTCTAAATCACTAGTAGTCCTATGTAATCTACTTACATCTTTGACTATAATCATATCAAATCGCTTTTGTTTTAAATCTTCTAACATTAAATTATAACTAGGTCTCGTTTTATCATTACCACTAAAACCATTATCTATATAACTTTTAAATACTTCATAACCTTGCTGTTTACAATAGTTTTGTATTATTCTTTCTTGCATATCTACTGCTAATTGTTCTTCTCTTCCAACTCTACAATAAATCGCCACTTTCAATTTTTTTTCTTTCATTTTCTTCTTCCTCTTTTCTTTTAATATCGCTATAAGTTTCAAATAACTTTCTAGGTTTAATTTTTGATTTTTCGTTTTGTTCTTCTGCTGTTAGTTTTCTTTTCATAAAGCGATAGCCAATTACTTCTTCCATAACTACATAAACATTTTCTTTTGTTTCTAAATAATTACCGTCTTCATCATAAATCGGTTCCATTTCATACCTAACTCTATCTTCGCCATACTTTTCTTCCCAATTTATTGGAAAAAGAGAAGGGGGATTTTTAACTTCATAATATCTAATATTAGGTATGCAAATAACATTAGGATTTTTTCTTCTCCCCACTTTATATACCTCCTTCGTTTGGTTGAAGATTTTTCTAAAATTATTTCAATTTAACTATATTTATCATATAATATAAATATAGGAATTAGAAAAACCTATAATCAATATATGAAATATACAACTCGCCAAAGTTTTACTATATTTCATATAACTTTAAAGCATTACTTTATGTAGTGCTTTTTATGTGTTGTCATTTATCACATTACCACCTACCTTTATTGAATAATAATTATAGTAGACTTTTACAAATAAACCAATCTGTATATCTTTTATCATCTCTCGCTTCTTTCTGCACATAAATTTATAAACATTTGAAATATATACATAAATATTGGACTACTGAATTCCATGCCTTCTTTGAAATAATCAAAATCTTCAGGAACTTTAATCAAGTAATCATAAAAGTTATCATATTCATCAAGTATATCTCCTAATGCCTTTGCTATACATTCTACTAATAACTTATAATAACCAAGTTCACCTCTTAATTTTGATTTTTCTTTTGTAAGTTTCTTTAAAAATTTCCTTGCTTTCTTCATCTCAATAATTTCTAAGACATTACGATTAACTTTTATATCAAAATCAAAATCTTCTAAATAAGTACCAGAATGTATTATTTCTATATCTATATCATTATTGCTAATAACACCTATATAATATGCTGAGTTATTTTTATCAATATCAATGTTATAAAGGTCAATCATTATTACCTTTTTAAAGTTTCCATCAAAACTATCTATAAGTAATTTTTTTAAACCATTCTTTACATCTTCTTTTCTCCAATATCCGTGTGGATTATCTTTGTAAACACCGATTATTCTCTAATTTTTTTCTCTACAATAATCCC
>CALVQZ010000146.1 GCA_944358275.1 uncultured Bacilli bacterium | reverse complement strand
GAGCTATTAAGTCAGGACACATTCCAAATCGTGCTCCATTAGGTTTTAAAAGAGATAATAAAAAGTTAGTACCTGACCCTTTAACAAAAGATGTTATTGTAAGAGTATTTGATTTATATTTAGAGGGTAAATCTCATCAAAGTATTGCCAATATATTTAACAAAGAAAAAGTATTAGGTAAAACAAATTGGTATGATTCTACTATTCAAAAGATATTATCAAATGAACTTTATAAAGGCGATTTTATCAATGGTAAAAGAACTAAACACCCAACATATTACGAAAATGTTGTTGAGCCAATAGTATCAAAAGAAAAATGGGATAATTGCCAAAGTCAAAAATTAAGAAATGCTAGACACTATGAAAGAACAGCCACTTACTTATTTACAAACAAACTAGTATGTTCTAAATGTGGTAGATTTCTAGGTGGTAGTGCTACCACTAAAAAGAATGGGAATAAATATTATTACTATAAATGCGAACATTGTAAAACTAACTTTAAAGAACAAGAGATAGAAGAAAATATGTTAGCATCAGTTATTGAACTTACTAAAACTGATGAACTTATAAATGATTACTACACACCATTTATTAAATCTAAATTTGATAATAAACAAATAGACTATGACAAGCAAATTAAAGATTTAGATAAGCAATTAGATAGAATTAAAACAGCATATATCAAAGGTGTTATGAAGTTAGAAGATTTTGATAAAGAAATTAAACATATTGAATTTCAAAAGACCGATTTAGAAAAAAAATATCAAGAACAAAGACAATATGAAAATTTAAGTTTTACTGTTGATGATTTACTTATATTACAAGATAAACATAACATTGATACATTTGTTAAACCTGAGAAGTTTTTTGCTAATATCTATGGTTGGTTAAATAAGCCAAGAGAAGAAAAACAAAGAATAATATCTACTTATATTGATAATTTAGTAGTGGAAAGAAAAAATGATAAAACAATAGTCAAAGAAACACATTTTAGAACTAGTTTCTTACTAGATATGATTAACTATAATCAAGATTATGGACTACCTTTAAATTGGTTTCTATTTGAAGATAACTATGGTTATTCACTACCTATGAATAAAGAATTAAAAACAACAGAACAAGCACAAAATTACTTTAATAAATTAGTAGAAACATTAGGCAGTGATTACAAATTAAATTATTATTTTGTTGAGCCAAATGATGATTTATTTGATATAAGTTTTACTTCAAATGTAGACATTGAAAAAATAGTTAGAATTATTGCTATTAACGATAAAAAGAAATATAAAGATGATAAATTAAAATTTGGAATTATAACTATTGATTTAAGTAATATTAAAAATATAAATGGCAAGCAAATATACAAAGGTTTCTTTGAAAAGTTTAAGGAGATGTGTGATAATGAGTTATGCGATATTTAGAGTCGAACCAATATATAAAATAGCAGATTTAGCACAAATCGGATCGCACAACAAACGAGAGAAAAAAGCATATAAATCTAACCCTGATATAGATATTACAAAAACTAAAAATAATATTGAGTTAGTCCCACTATCAGAGAAATACATTAAAGGTTTCTATAATCTAACAAAGGA
Organism: uncultured Bacilli bacterium; assembly: GCA_944358275.1. Taxonomy (GTDB): domain Bacteria; phylum Bacillota_I; class Bacilli_A; order RF39; family UBA660; genus CAG-1193. The sequence continues at coordinate 969 of CALVQZ010000146.1, read as the reverse complement.
ATATAAAAAAGAACACGATAAAAGAATGGAAACAATGAGAGATGATAGAAAGAAAACATTTAAACAAATGGTAGATGACGCAAATAATGTAGTTGCGGATGAACTACTATTTACAAGTGATACTGATTTCTTTAAAGATATGAATAAAAGACAAATAAAAAAATGGGCTGATAGTTGTATGGAATTTGTTTATGAAGATTTAGGTTATACAAAAGAACAAATATTACATGCCACTCTACATATGGATGAAAAAACACCACATATTCATTGTGTAGTAGTCCCACTTATTAAAAAGTTTGATAAGAGAACTAATACTGAAAGATATACTATTTCTAAAAAGGAATATATTAAATCTAATGCCTATTTAAGCGAACTTCAAGATAAATACCATCAAAGACTAGTAGACAAAGGTTTTGACCTAAAAAGAGGCATTAAAAACAGCGATAACGAGCACATTTCAATAAAAGAATTTAAGAAAATTACAAAAAAGTTAGATAGTCGTATGGAAAAACAAAATTATCTTATGACAAGAGATTATGAAGAACTAGAAGAAAAACTAAAAACTGCTAAACCAACAATGAGTGGTAAAGAGGTTAAAATTGATAAAGATACCTACGATACACTAAATAACTTTATGCATACATCAAAAAGAGTTATTAAAGATATGCCTAGAAGTCAAGCATTATTTAAAGAACTAACTGATTATACAAAATCATATAAAGATATAGAACAAGAAAGAGATAATATTAAAGTTGAAGTTAAATTATTAGAAAAACAAAATGAGAAATTACAGCAAGATTACGATAATTTATTTAACTTACTTAAAACTATCTTACAAGCATTAAAAAAATTCTTTAAACGATTATTAAAAATAGGAACTGAAAAAGATAAAGATGATGTTGTTGATGAAATAAAAGAATATCACAAATTAGATTTATACAAAAATAAAGATTTACACGATATAGCAGA
>CALVQZ010000145.1 GCA_944358275.1 uncultured Bacilli bacterium | reverse complement strand
CTATCATAGATATAAGGCCTGTTTTATATAAGCCTTCTTTTTCTTTTACTAAATTTTGTACTACATAACTTATTAAAAAGCCAATAGTAAATGCTATAATAGTCATTATTATAGATATAGTTAAACCATTTTTTATACTTAAATTTCTTACGCTAGAAGGAATTAAATCTATTATTGAAAGGGTTATCATTACTCCTGAAGCAAATGATAATGAGCGTGATATTATTTTGTTTTTATTTCCTTTTACATATATAAAGAAAAAACCTAAAATTGTAGATATTCCCGCTATTAAACTTATTATTATTCCATTATATTTATCCATATTAAATTATATATTTTTTTGTGCAATTTTATTATCATTTTTTAATTTTATTCATATTGTAAATATAGGTTATTTTTGTTATCATTATAGTGGAAGTGTTATTATGAAAAAGTATAATTTATTATTTTTTAATATTTTATTTATTTTATTTTTAGATATTTGCTTTAAGTTTTTAGCATTTAAAAATATATTTAGTATTTCTTTAATATATTTGTTTTTACTTGATATAATTATTGCATTTTTAGTTACAATTTTAGAAAATATTTTTTATGATAAAGTTAATAAAATTATTTCTATTGTTATTACTACATTTATATTTTTTATTTTTTTATCTCAATACATATATTTTCTATATTATGAATCTATATTTTCAGTTTATTCTTTATTACATGGTGCACAAGCATTTGGATTTATTGATTCAATAATTGAAGTTATATTTAAAAATATTTTTTCTATTCTTTTATTTTTTATTCCTTTTGTTGCATACATTATTTTATTTAAGAAGTTTAATTTTGGAAAGAAAAGTTATAAATTTAATTTAATTATACTTGGATCTTCTATATTAGTTTATACCTCGTTTGTTTTGCTTTTAAGTATTTCTGATAAGGAAAAGACTTATTCTTCATATAATTTATATTTTAATACACATGTTCCTAAACTCATAGTTAGAGATTTTGGACTATTAACTGAAATGAGATTAGATTTTAAAAGAACTGTTTTTGGGTTCGAGGAGAAAATAATAATTGAAAATAAAAATGAGAATGTTAGTGAAAATCCTGTTGTTGAGGAAGTTAGTTATCATACATTAGATATTGATTTTGATAGCTTAATTCAAAACGAAACTGATTCTACAATTAAAAGTATGCATCAATATTTTAGTAATGTTAGTCCTACTTCATTTAATGAATATACTGGTATGTTTGAAGGAAAGAATTTGATCGTAATTATTGCAGAAGCTTTTTCACCTATTTCAATTGATAAAGATTTAACTCCTACTTTGTATAAAATGTATAATGAGGGATTTCAGTTTACTAATTTTTATACTCCAACATATTATGTTAGTACTTCTGATGGCGAATATGTTTCTTTAACATCCTTACTTCCTAAAGATGGCACTTGGAGTATGAGTACATCTCGTGATAATTATTTACCATTTGTTTATGGAAACATATTTAAGAATGTTGGTTATAATACAAGAGCTTATCATAATGGAGCATATACTTTTTATAATAGAAATTATTCGCATCCTAATATGGGATATATTTATAAAGCATGTTATGGTGGTCTTAATATAAATTGTGGTATGTGGCCTCAAAGTGATGTTGAAATGATAGATGTGACTACTGATGAATATGTAAATGATGAGTATTTTATGACTTATTATATGACTGTTAGTGGGCATTTAAGATACACTTATATTGGCAATAATATCGCTTTAAAAAATAGAAGTTATGTAGAGGATTTACCTTATTCTGAACCTATTAAAGCATACCTTGCTACTCAAATTGAGTTAGATAAGGCATTAGAATTACTTATTTCTCGTCTTGAAGATGCTGGTAAGTTAGATGATACTGTAATTGCAATTAGTGCTGATCATTATCCTTATGGACTATCTAATGAAGATATTATAGAGCATGTTGATTATATTGAAGATGAAAAATTTGATATTCATAAAAATATATTTATATTGTGGAATAGCAAAATGAATTCTAAAATAGTAGTAGATAAGTATTCAAGTAGCTTAGATATATTACCTACTATACTTAATTTATTTAATTTAGAATACGATTCTAGATTGTTAATTGGAAAAGATATATTGTCTAGTGAAGATGGAATCGTTATATTTAGTGATAGAAGTTGGTTAACTGAATATGGAAAGTATGATTCAGTTAATGATGTTTTTACTCCTTTTAAAGATGATGTAAGTGATGATTATGTAGATAATATTAACGATAGTGTATTTAATAAATTTTTGATGTCTAAACTAATTCTTGAAAAAGATTATTATAAAATATTAAAAAAGTAACATTTTTGATGTGAACCCCATTTTGGGAACAACATTAAAAAAGTTACTTTTTTCTTAATAATTTTCAGCTTTAACTTCAAAATATGCTTTAGGATGTGCACAAACTGGGCATACTTCTGGAGCTTTTTTACCTATTACTATATGTCCACAATTTCTACATTTCCAAATTGTATCTCCATCTTTACTAAATACTAGATCTCCTTCTATGTTTTCTAATAATTTTTTATATCTTTCTTCATGTTCTTTTTCAATTTTTCCAACTTCTTCAAAAAGATATGCAATGTGATCAAATCCTTCTTCTTTAGCTTCTTTTGCCATTCTATCATACATATCAGTCCATTCAAAGTTTTCACCTTCTGCTGCCATCTTTAAATTTTCAGTAGTTTTCTTTATATCTCCACCTTGTAATAACTTAAACCATAATTTTGCATGTTCTTTTTCATTGTTTGCAGTTTCTTCAAATATTGCTGCAATTTGTTCATATCCTTCCTTTTTTGCTTTACTTGCAAAATAAGTATATTTATTTCTAGCTTGTGACTCCCCAGCAAAAGCTTCCATTAAATTTTTTTCTGTTTTTGTTCCTTTTAAATTCATAATTTTACCTCCATATCAATTTTATTATATTTTTATATTTTTTTCAATAGAAATCTCTTATGCTTTTTGCATCTCTTATCCAATCTTCAATATGATCAAATATACAGTTATATGCATCATTTGGTTCTGGGTCGTAGCATTTAATTAAACTTCTTAAAGTTTTACCATCTCTATTCATCTTAAAATGTACGAATGGATTTTCTCCTTTTTTACATTTTCCTGTAACTGGATCTCTCATATTGTGAATGTATATTCCTAATAAGCCTTTTCCTTCGTTCCATGCTTTTTCTATTTCATATATAACCCATTTTCTTTGTGCTGTTTCTTCTCCTATAAATACAACTACGCATTCTGCGTCTTTCATGTTGTTATCTATCCAACGCTTTATAGAATCATCGCCTTGTCTACATATTTCATCCCATTCTTCTTTAGAAACAGGTTTTATATCTCTTGTAAGTCCCATACTTCTTATTTCATCTACTCTATTGCCATCTTTACCATAATGGTAACTAAAAAATACTTTTTTTCTTGCCATAATCTAATATAGTGGATATGAGTTAGTTAATTTTTTAACTCTTTCCATTAGTCCTTTCTTTATATTTTTATCATCTTTATTTTTTAATGCTTCACTAATAATATAACCAACTTCTTTAAATTCTTTCTCTTTAAATCCTCTTGTTGTCATTGCAGGTGTTCCTAATCTTATACCACTAGTAATAGTTGGTTTTTCTTTTTCATTTGGAATTGTATTTTTATTACATGTAATATTTATGCTATCTAAAATTTCTTCTGCTTCTTTTCCTGTAATACCAATACTTTTTACATCTACTAATAATAAATGATTATCAGTACCATCACTTACTATTCTAAATCCACATTCTTTTAATGTATCTGACAATACTTGTGCATTTTTTACAACTTGTTTCATGTACTCTTTGTATTCATCTTGTAATGCTTCATAAAAACATTGTGCTTTTGCTGCAATTACATGCATTAGTGGTCCTCCTTGAATACCTGGGAAAATCATCTTATTTACTTTTTTAATTATTTCTTCATTGTTTGTAAGAATTAACCCTCCTCTTGGTCCTCTTAATGTTTTATGTGTAGTTGTTGTTACTACATCTGCATAAGGAATAGGTGAAGGATGAAGATTAGTTGCAACTAATCCTGCAATATGTGCCATATCTACCATTAAGTATGCTCCACATTTATCTGCTATTTCTCTAAATCTTTTAAAATCTATCGTTCTTGAGTATGCACTAGCTCCTGCAATAATCATTTTTGGCCTTTCTTTTAGTGCTACTCTTTCTACTTCATCATAATCTATTGTTTCTGTCGATAAATCTACGTCATATGACACTATGTCATAGTCTAGACCACTAAAGTTAAGAGAATAACCATGAGTCAAGTGGCCACCGTGACTCAAATTCATTCCCATTACCTTATCGCCAATATTTAAAAGCGATTTATATACTGCCATATTTGCACTACTACCACTATGTGGTTGTACATTTGCATATTTACAATTAAATAATTGAGTAGCATATTTAATTGCCAAATCTTCTATTTCATCAACATAACTACATCCACCATAATATCTTTTTTTAGGATAACCTTCTGCATACTTATTTGTAAGAATGCTTCCTTGTAGTTTTAATATGTCTTTTGAAACAAAGTTTTCAGATGCAATAAGTTCAATATTATTTCTTTGTCTTTTAAGTTCTTTTTTTACACTTTTTTCTATATTTCTATCCATACTACCTCCATATTTATATTTATAATTATATCATTATTTTTAATAAAATAATTGATAATTTACAATAAATTACTCTATAATTTTTGATATTGCCTTAAGTACACCTATTTTACCATATTGATATGTCAAACTTCCTTGTTGATATGCAATATAAGGACTTCTTAGTGGACCATCACACGAAAATTCTATAGATGAACCTTGAGTAAATGTTCCTGCTGCCATTATAACTTTATCACTATATCCCGGTGTTTCTGTTGGAACTGGAGTTGCATTTGAATCGATTGGTGATGCACTTTGTATTCCTTCGCAATATTTTATCAATTTATCACTATCATTGAATATTATATTTTGTACTATATCTACTCTTTCTTCATTCCATTTTGGTTCTACTAAAAAGCCTAAACTCTCTAACATTTTTGCTGTAAATATAGCTGTTTTTAAAGCTTCTTTTACAACGCTAGGAGAAAGAAATAAGCCTAGTAATATATCTTTATTCATTCCCATAGAAGGGCCTACTTCTTTAGCTTCCCCCGGTACATTTAATCTTTCTGCACACAAATAAACTAATTCTTTTTTACCGCAGATATATCCTCCATTTGATGTGATTCCACCACCTAAATTTTTAATTAAAGAACCAACTACTATATCTGCTCCAACTTCTGTTGGTTCTTTTTTTGATACAAATTCACAATAGCAATTATCTATCATTACAATCGTATTAGGTGATACTTTTTTTATTAGTTTAATTACTTTTTCTACTCTTTTTATACTTATACTTTTTCTTGTGGAATATCCCTTACTCCTTTGAATTTCTATTACCTTTACGAAACCTTGTTTTAAACGATACTCTATTTTATCATAATCAAAATCATCATCTATTAAATCTATTTGCTCATACTTTATACCATATGATTTTAATGAACTTTGATTATCAATTATACCAATTACTTCATCTAGTGTATCATATGGTTTTCCACTTATACTTAAAAGTACATCATTCGGTCTTAAAAGAGCGAATAAAGTTACAGTAAGAGCATGTGTCCCTGATATAATTTGACTTCTTACAAGAGCATCTTCACATTTAAAAATATCACTATAAACTTTTTCTATTACGTCTCTTCCTACATCGTTATATCCATATCCTGTTTGAGATATAAAATGAATATCTGATACATTATTATCATTAAATGCTTTTAGTACTTTTAAACTATTGTACTCACTTATTTCTTCAATTTCTTTAAATTTTTCACTTATTTCCTCACTACATTTATTCGAAAGTTCTATTAACTTTTCACTTATTCCAAAACTTCTATACATAACTTCTCCTTATAATCTATTTTTATTAAACTACCACTTTTAACATTTGCATCTTTATATATTTCATATATCTTTTTTGCAACAATATCTTTATCAAGCAATTTTGTTTGTCCTATTCTTTTTAATTCAGCATTTAAGAATTCCTTACTCATTTCATTTGTACTTTCTGTATTTATAAAGTTAGGAAGTATTGCAATAATTCTTACATCTTTATAAGTATCTGCAATAACTTTTGTAATAACATTTACTCCTGATTTTGATGCTGAATAATCTATATTATATGAATTATATGTATTAACTGAATCAGTAGATGAAATATTTATAATTTCTTTAACTCCTTTTTTTATTGCTTCTTTGCACATAAGAAATGTTCCAACTAAATTTACTTCTAATACTCTCATAAATTCATCTTTTGTCTTATCAAAAATTAGATTATCCATACTGAGTGCTGCATTATTTATAAGTATATCTATCTTGTAATTGTTAAATAAATTTAATATATCACTTTCATTAGTAATATCACACTTTACTACATCTACTTTACAATTCAATTTTTCTTTTAATTTATAAGCTTCATCTTTTCTTTTGTTGTACGTAATAATCACGTCATATCCATTCTTTTCAAATTCTTTTATTAAAGATAAACCTAGACCTCTTGTACTACCTGTAACTAATACTCTTTTCATAACTACCTCATATATTAAAAAGGCAATAATTACCTTTTTTTACCTTTTTCTTTTGATATTTGACTTATTATTTTTAATATAGTCTTATCTTCAATTTTAAATATTATTTTATTTTCATAAACTTCTTGTTTTACAATTTTATAACTTGATAAATAATCTAATTGGCTTAAAACTACTGGTTGCTTTAAATTTATTTCATCAGCAATTTCTTCTAGAGTTTTTTCTTTTTCTGCTATACAATTTAAAATGCGAATTCTATTGAAATCACTAAAAATTTCATAAAAACGATACATTTTTTGTATACTCCCTTTATCCATATTTACCTCTTTATTCTTATATTTTTTAAATAGAAATTAACCCCTAGTCTAGCATTACATTTTTTATCAACACCTCACATACATTTTTTTATTTTTTTTATTATATCAAAAAAAGAACACATTGTATTCTTTTTATAAATATATTTTAACTTTTTTTCTTAAATCCTTTAATAATTCCTATAACTACTGACAATAGCAAAAAGCTTTCTAAGATAATTCCAAATATTGAGCATACGTGTATATGGTATATAAGCCAAGATATTTCTATAGGAAGCCCCATTATTCTATATACTTTTGTGTTATTTTGCCATATAGATAAAGTATATAAAAGAGTTGCAATAGAAGGCATTAGGCTAAAAATGCCATCGTATGTGAATATAGTAAATAGTATAAGCATTATTATAATTATAAGTAATTTGTTTATATCTTTTTCTTTGTCATCTTTAAATAAATAATTTCTTAATACACCTAATAATGACATAGCACAGCCAGAAAATGCTGATAGCAATAAAAAGGACATTGCAGATGAGAAACATGCAATTATATTAAATATTATTATTTTATTTTTTGATTTTATTTGATATGTTGCAATTAAAAATATATATTGAATTATTACAAATATTTGCGAAATTACATATGTCATATCGATACCTCTTTTTACCACAACAAGTATACAATATTAAAAATAATAAGTAAAGTATTAAATTTATTTAGCCATTTATCGAAATAATGTAAAAAAAAATAGCGTTGACAAGACGCTATTCCTAGTTTGAATCAATTTTAGTTTAGTCGAACTAAAACCGCTTATTTCGAAGTTTCTCTCTTCATATGATCATATACTTAATAGAAATAAGATCACTCATGACATTCAAGAGCATCCTCACACCTCTTTTTAAAAGATATGATAAGAAGTAATATCCACTCACATTTTTATTGTAAGCAATTGTTACTAATCGCTACCATCTATTAAGTGATTTAAGAATAACATGATTTTTGAGCTTTGTCAATAGTTTTTTTGACTTTTTTAATTTTTTATATTATTTTGTAATTTTTGTGCAATTATAATATAAATACAACATTTATTCCAATTTTCTTAAATATGTTATGAACCAAATTTTTTCGATATAAAATACTTATATTTATATTGTGAATAATTACACAATGTAAGTTTGTCAAACAAATAAAATGACCTATGAAAAGGAGTTTATATAAAAATTCACGAGTTTTACAACTAAAACAATGCTTTCACAATTAAATCTTCTGAATGTACATTATTATTTTTACCTAATAATAAATTTTCATAAAACTTAATTAAATAACTTTTATCTTCTTTGATATTTAAACTATTATTAAAATAATTACTTCTTACTAATGCATTTCTAAAATATACTGATTTATTTTTAAATAATGAATTATCTACATTGTACCCTAAATTAATTAGATATTTTTCTATAAATACTGCTATTGTTCTAGTGTTTCCTTCTCTAAAAGGATGCACTTGCCATATATTAGAAGAAAAGTCAGTAACATTTTTAATCACTTCTACAATAGGCATTTCTTTATAATTCTTGTCTTTTTCTAGACTAATATCATACTCTAATGATTCTGTTAATGTTTTAGAATCTCCATAAGCAATGGAATCATTATTTAATATTTTTTCATGTTTTGAAAAATCAATTTTCCTAAACTCACCTGCAAATTCATAAACATCTTGAAATAAATATTTATGAATATATTTTACATAGTCTACTGATAGTTCAAAATTATCTTGTTCTAATAATTCTACAATTCTCATGGATACAAAGTCACATTCTAATTCATTATAGCTAATATCATTTTGTTGTTCTTTTATAATGTAATATTCTTTTAGACTTTGCTCTACTTCTTCTATTGTTAGTTCACCTAAAATATTCTTCTTGCTAATTTGTTCTAAATATTTAGATGGTCGTAAATTATCTACTTGTTGCAGTCCTATTGCCATATCCCACTTTTGCTGTTTTATATAATAGGCAGGTTTTTGTTCTTCTTGATAAAAATTCATACTAGAATCTAAATCTTTTTCGCTCATATTACTTCACCTAACATTTCTATATCATTGTAACATATTATCTATATTTTCTAAAGGGATTTTAAAAATTATCCATAGTATGAATATATTAAATTTATGTATTTTTTTACATATTGCATTGAGTCTTTTTTATTTACTTAAACTAAATTCTTCTCAAGTTTGCTTTGCACTAACTCTTACATATTGTACAAATTTATATTAACATTTACACTAATCTCTAATTTCTCTTTAATTACCAAATATTACCAATTTATTTCTATCAAATAAAAAAATCGACTCATAAGAATCGATTTCTATATTAAAATCTTTCGACTTTTTTTTCAATCTGGGGCGCTCTAACTTGTTAATTAAGAAACAAACGCCTATAAAGAAGCCCCATAAATCAACTGTAATTTCATTATACCAAATTATTTTTTTAATTCAATAGATTT
>CALVQZ010000144.1 GCA_944358275.1 uncultured Bacilli bacterium | reverse complement strand
TTGTTAAATATTCTGTTTCTGCACTTGATATAATTAGTTTTGCTGATGTTTCAAATGAGCTTTTCTTTGATTCTTTTATTGTGTTAGTAATAGTTGGTACTGCTATTACTAATATTATTGCTAGTATCACTATTACTTCTAGTAATTCTACTAATGTAAATGCATTTTTCTCTCGTAATTTTTTCATAAAGTTAAACTCCTTCCTATCTTCTATTTTTAGTATATCATACTTTACTTGTTTTTTACATTAGTTTTTTTATAAATTATTTTATTTATCTTTTTATATTTTATTTAATCCATTAAAAAATATAGGTATTTACTAGAGTTATTACCTATATTATATAAATTATTATTTAACATTTGTTTACATATTCATACATTTTCAAATATTAACAACATTGTTCCTATTATTATCATTATAAATCCTATTACACCTTTTTTATTTAATTTTTCTTTTAAGAACATTATAGATATCAATATTGCTACTGCTGCACTTAGCTTTTCAATTGGAAATACTACACTTGCTTCTCCTTCTTTTAATGCTTTAAAGTAAAACAACCAAGATATGGCAGTAGATATTCCTGATAGTGCTATAAATATCATATTTTTTTTAGTTATTTTTTTTTTATCTTTATATTCTTTTTTTATTAAAATAACCACCCATATTATAATAAGTATTACTATTGTTCTTAGCATAGTTGCAAAGTTTGGATTTGTATTTTCTATACCTATTTTTCCTAAAATTGTTGCTAAACTTGTGAAAATTGCAGTTAAAAAAGCATAAATTAACCAGTTATTATGTTTTTCTTTTTTAGTTTTTCCTACCATTAAAAATGTTCCTATTATCATAAAAAGCATTGAAATAATTTTTATAATAGTAATTTTTTCATTTAAAACAAAATGTGAGAGTATAAGAGTTATTACTATACTTAATTTATCTATTGGTGTTACTTTGCTTACATCAGATAATGATAATGCTTTAAAATAGCACATCCAAAGAAGTGCAGTTGTTATACCTGATAATATAATAAAAATTAGTATTTTTAAATCAAATTTATCTATCTTGTTATCAAATATAAAAAATAATATAGTACTAAAAATTGTTATTACTATTGTTCTTAATCCGGTTACTAAAGTACTATTTGCTCTACTTACGCCTACTTTTGCAAATACCGTTGTAAGTCCTGAAAATATTGCTGCTAAAATTGAAAATAATATCCACATAATATCACCTAATATTATTATGTGTAGAAAAAATAAAAAGACTAGTATTTTTTTCTATTTAAATCTAGTCCTATTAGCTGTAAACTTATAATTATGTTATTTATCTCATCATTACTAAATCCTTTATTCTTTAAATCTCTTCTTTTTAAAGTCCAAAGTTCATCAATATTATTTATATTTTCTTTTTTTAGTTTTTCAATTATTTCTTTAGTTAGTGATAATTTTTCAATTTTATCCATCATTTTCACTCCTATCTTCTTGTTCTAAAACTTTAGATACTACATACTCTTTTGTATCTTCAAAGTTTAGGTTAAGTGCTAAAGAAAATTCTGTATATAATAATTTTTCTGCCATTTTAAAATACATATCATCTTTATCGCTAATCTTCTTTTTTGAATCTAATCTTTCTTTATTTCTTAAATATGTAGTTTTTATTATCTTAATTAAATTTTCATGACTTAACTCATCTAAACATTTTTTATAATCTTGTTCTATATTTTTTTCATTAAGTGTAGTAATTACATTTATATCTGGTATTAAACAAATAATTCTTTCTACTTCTTCTTTTGTAATAATATTTCTTATCTTATCACCAAGTTCTACTGGTACCGTTATTTTTAATGAATCATCATCTACAGGCACAAGCAAATAACTTTCTTTTTTAGTAAATTTATCTATTTTAATATCTTTTATAATACAAACATCTCTTTTATATACAACAGCTTCACCAATTTTAAACATATTCCCCTCCTAGAACAAAAGTGTAGTATCAACTGGTCTTACGCCAATATCAAGCTACACGTTGTATATAAATTATACCATTTTTTTAATTTTTCGTAAGTAAAATTTCAGTAAAATTGAATTTTTATCTCAATTCAAGTAATGATAAACTAACCTTTTTCTTATCTAAATGTATTTCATCTACATAACAATCTACTATATCTCCTACACTAAGTATTTCACTTGGATGTTTAATATAATTATTTGTCATCTTAGATATATGTACCAAACCATCATTTTTAAGTCCTATATCTATAAATGCCCCAAAATCAACTACATTTCTAACTGTACCTTGTAACTTCATACCAACAGTTAAATCTTCTAATTTTAAAACATCACTCCTAAGTACTGGTTTAGGCATATCATCTCTTGGATCTCTAAGTGGATTTAATAATGATGAAATTATATCTTCTAATGTATATTTATCTATTCCTAATTTTACTACATAATCACTTGTATTTATATTAGATAAAACTTCTTTTATTTTAGATGTACCAATATCATCTAAACTTAAATTAAGCTCATCTAGTAACTTAAGTGTTATATCATAACTTTCTGTATGTATACTAGTTTTATCAAGAGGATTCACACCATCAACAACTCTCATAAACCCAATAGATTGTTCATAAGATTTATCGCTTAAAATCTTTTTCTTCTTTATTTCTTCTCTTGATAAAATTTTACCATTCTTTTCTCTATAATCTATTATTTTATCGATTGCTTTTTTATTTAAACCTGAAACATATTTTAATAAAGAAGCACTTGCAGTATTAACATTCACACCTACTTGGTTAACTGCTTTTGTAACTACAAAATCAAGCGACTCATCTAATCTCTTTTGAACAACATCATGTTGATAAAGACCAACACCTATACTTTTTGAATCTACTTTTACAAGTTCAGAAAGTGGATCTTGTAACCTTCTTGCAATAGATATTGCACTTCTTTCTTCAACATGTAAATCGGGAAATTCTTCTATAGCAAGTTTACTAGCAGAATATACAGCTGCTCCTGCTTCATTTACTATGATGTATTCTACTTTCCTTTTACTATCCTTTATAACATCAGAAATAAACTTCTCTGATTCTCTTGATGCTGTTCCATTTCCTATTGCAACTATATCTATATTATATTTATCTATAATATCAAGTACTTTCTTTTTTGACTTATCATATTCACATCTTGGTTCATGTGGATAAATTACATCTTTATGTATAAATTTTCCTGTATAATCAATAACTGCAAGTTTACACCCAGTTCTATATGCTGGATCAAGCCCCAAAATCATCTTATCTTTCATAGGAGGAGTTAATAATAAATGCTCTAAATTATCCATAAATACTTCTATAGATTTTTCACTTGCATTATCAGTAAGTTCACTTCTAATTTCTCTTTCAATACTAGGTAATATCAATCTATTTAAACTATCTACTATTGCCTCTTTAACTAAAATAGCACTTTCTGATTCATTAGATTTAATGATTTTATTATTTAAATAATCAGCTACTTTATCTTCCTCAAAATCTATTTTAACACTTAATACATTCTCTTTTTCACCTCTATTTAATGCAAGAACTCTATGAGGTTTAATATATTTAACTTTTTCACTATATTCATAGTACATCTCATATACTTTCTCTTCATCAACAGCATTCTTCTTTAATTTAGATGTAATAATCCCATTATTAAATACAAAATTTCTAATCCATTTTCTATAAAAAGCATTATCACTAATCCATTCCGCAATTATATATTTTGCCCCTGTTATAGCATCTTCTTCACTCTTTACATTTTCATTTAAAAACTTATCTACACCTGTAATATTTTTAGGAAATGACATAATAATCTTTGCTAAAGGCTCTAACCCATTTTTTATTGCCTCTGTAGCTTTAGTCTTTTTCTTTTCTTTAAATGGTCTATAAATATCTTCTATTTCAACTAATTTAGAACAATTCATAATATCTTTTTTTAAATCATCAGTAAGAAGTCCTTTTTCATCTATAAGTCTTATTACATCTTCTTTTCTTTTTAGCAAATTAACTTGATACTCATACACATCACTAATACTTCTAATTTGTTCTTCATCTAAATTTCCCGTAACTTCTTTTCTATACCTAGCAATAAAAGGTATCGTATTACCTTCACTCAAAAGATTTAATGTGCTTTCTACTTGATTTGTTGTTATATTTAAATTTTTACTAATTTCATTTATAATGCTTAAATTCATACTTCCTCCATCTATTTTTCGCCTATTAACTTTGCTAATACAATACCTACAAATAAAAGTATTATACCAACAACAATTTCACTTGAAATAGGGTTGTTTGAAATTGCAGTTATAAATATAGAAATTATCGATGCAATTATAAAACCTATAATTCCATAGTAAGTAGGAATTTCATATTTTTTTAATAACCATTCAATCAATCTAGCTGCTAAAATAATTCCAAGCAAAATACCAATACCAGCAATTCCTAATACAATTACATTATGAAATAAATTTTCTAATCTAGTAAGTTCTCTTATTGCATTTATAATTGGATAATAATATCCTAAAAGCATTAAAACAAATGAACCACTTATCCCAGGAAATAGCATACTTATAGCTGCGATCATTCCACTAAAAAATAATGTTACACTCTTTACTATATCAAGATTATCTAAAGATATATTCGCACTTCCAGGATTCATAAATGACATAATCATAACGATAGAAAATGCAATTATAAAAACTAAAAAGTTTAAAGCGTCAAATGTTCCTTTTACTTTTTTAAATAGTAAAGGCATTCCACCTAAAATTATTCCTATGAATAAAAGTATAGTTGCAAATGGATACTTATCTAAACAATACCCAACTACATTACTAAATATTGCAAGTGCAATTAAAATACCTATTCCTAAAAATAAAACAAATTTAAGATTTTCTTTAAATTTCTTAAAGAAATGACTTATTGCCTCTATAAGTCTTTCATAAATACCTAAAGTTATTGCAAGTGTTCCACCACTAACTCCAGGTATAATATTTGCAATTCCAAGTACAAAACCCTTTAATATCAATAAAATTTTATCTTTCATGTTATCACCTTCCTACACAATTATAACATTTATTTTCAAATATAGAAAGTTGAATAAAAAAAATGTATATGTTATTATTTATATGGAGGTAAAGTATGAATTATATAGAAAAATTATTAGATAAGGCATTTGATTTAGGAATTCAATTATTGATTGCACTTGTTGTTATTGTTATTGGTTTTAAAATTATTAAAATTATTGAAAATAGACTTAAAAATAAAAATAAATTTTCAAAACTAGATAATTCTTCAAAAGGATTTGTTATAAGTATTCTATCGATTACTTTAAAAGCATTAGTTATCGTTGTCGCCGCATCTATTGTGGGCATACCTACTACATCATTTATAACTATTATTGGTTCATGTGGTGTTGCAATAGGTCTTGCATTACAAGGCGGTTTATCAAATTTAGCAGGTGGACTTATGCTTTTAATATTTAAACCTTTTGAAGTCGGAGATTATATCGAATCAGAAGGAAGAGAAGGAACTGTAAATGAAATTACTATGTTTTATACGACTATTACAACTATAGATAATAAGGTAATACAACTTCCAAATGGAAGCCTTTTAAATAATGATATTGTAAACTATAGTGCAAACGATGAAAGAAGATTAGATTTAGAATTTAATGCTTCTTATAATACAAAAATTGATAAAGTTAAAGAAGTAATAAATGAAGTCATCGACAAATGTGAGTATGTATTAAATGACAAAGATAGAACTGTTAGACTACTTAAACATAATAATAGTTCACTAACATACACAGTTAAAGTATGGGTTAAAACAGATGACTATTGGAATACATATTATGATTTGCAAGAGGCCATAAAAGAAGCATTTGATAAAAACAAAATAGAAATACCTTATCCACAATTAGATATTCATCAAAAATAAAAAAATCTCGAATAACGAGGTTTTTTCTTTTAAATTATTCACCCTTTTGATACTTCATTTCTCCCATTCTAGATGTTGGTACAAATCCAGGATTAGAATCTAACAAAGCGGGAATTCTATTTACAACAGATGCACAAGTAAGCTCAACAGTAGCAGGTCTAGTTACTACAAATGTAGTATCAGGTTCTCCATATATTGTCCATTCATTTTTATCACAGTCATCTTTTGAATATACTTTACCTATACATTCACTTACAATTGTAATATTTTCCTTTGTCTTTGTAGTTACAACAGCACTCATACCTGTTGCATTTCCTTTTTTAATCGTCATACCTAAGGTAGAAGAATAAATATCTTCATCACATACCATAGGAACACATTTTTGAACTTGACTAATAGGTGTTAACCCTAATTTATCGCACAACCATCCATTAGTATTCCACATATAACTAGGTGCAAATTCACCAGCTTCAATTTGCTTATTTCTTTCATCTTCACTTATATTATCTGAACTAGCAACTTCATCCTCAAACTCATCCATAGTAAGACCAGCACCATGTGCTTTTGCTAAAGCTATTCCATAATCTTCAACATTATAAGAAGAAGAACCCTTTATCATAGTAATATTATGTGTAGCTCCAGCAATAGTAGTAATTAAATTACCCCAAAATGCATCTTGGTACCCACTACCAGTAATAGTACAATTATTCTCTTTAGCAGTTTTATCTAATTCTTCAGTAATTTTAGGAGAAGAATTCATAGGATAAAATGCCTCTTCACAAGTAGTAATAGCATTCACTCCATTTTTAGCACATATCATAAGTACATCTTTTAAATCCTTCATCAAACTCATAGTTGTAACAATTGCAACATCAACTTTAGTCTCTTTAAATAATAAATCAAGTTCATCTACTTTCCTAATAGAAACACCTAAGTTTTTATTTCCTAAAACTTCTCCTACATCCTTTCCGATAATATCAGGGTTAATATCTACTGCCCCTACTATTTCCATACCATTTTCAAGCGCATACTTTACAGTATAAACTGCCATTTTACCACAACCAACCTGAACAAATTTAATATTTTTCATAATGCCTCCCAATCAAAATAATTATATAAAAATATAAATATATTTGTCAACAAATATACATTTATTTTACAAAAAACGACATTTGCAGGTGTAAAGTAAAATGTGAGCAAATTGTAAGCATTCTTTATAGATTTATGAACTTTATTTTTGTTCGTAAGTTAATTAAGGTATTAAATTTCAATGGAAGTTTTTTAATAAAAGTTAAGTTTTATTGGAATAGATAGTCTTTTAGATTATTTAAATGTACAATATTATACATAAAAATAATCACTTATTACATTCTTTTTTAATATACTAATCTCTAGAAATGGATATGAAAAAGAATGGCTAGTTTGAGGAACAAAGATATGTTGATTTAAAACCTAATTATAGTGAACTAGGCAGAATATATGGCATGGATAGAAGAATAGCCAAGAAAAATATCATAGTTAGAAAATAAAGAAAAGTGAGAAAAATTAAAATCTATAGGAGTCTAAAAAAAACAATTGAATCAATACAAACGGGTGAAGTAATAGAAGAAAATAGACACTTTATAATTAGTTTCGAAGATGATATTGATTCATTTGCAGATGCAGTAAGAAAACATTAAAGTTTGTACAAACATATTATAATATGAGTTTAAATATGGTTAGATTTTTATT
>CALVQZ010000143.1 GCA_944358275.1 uncultured Bacilli bacterium | reverse complement strand
AGAAGTGGTAAAACTATTGATTTAAGTAGTGTTTCAGGTATAAAGGTTGATAAACATTCTACAGGTGGCGTAGGTGATAAGACTACTTTAATAGTTGCACCTATAGTCGCATCTTTAGGTATTCCAGTTGCAAAAATGAGTGGTAGAGGTTTGGGGCACACTGGTGGAACTATCGACAAGCTTGAGTCGATTCCTGGGATAAATGTTAATATGAGTGTAGATAAATTTATAGAACAAGTAAAAAGAATAAACATATGCATAAGTACCACATCTTCTTTTTTAGCACCTGCTGATAAGAAAATTTATGCACTTCGAGATGTAACTGGTACTGTTTCTTCTAAGTCTTTAATTGCGGCAAGTATTATGAGTAAGAAATTAGCAACTGGTGCAGATAAAATTCTTCTTGATGTTAAGTATGGAGAAGGTGCTCTTATTAAGAGTGTAACTGATGCTATAGATTTAGCAAAACTTATGGTTTATATTGGTAATAGTCATGGAAAAGAAACAAGAGCACTTATAAGTAATATGAATTATCCTCTTGGGAATATGGTTGGTAATGCTCTTGAGATTAAAGAAGTTATTGAAATTTTGAATAATAGAGGTAGCAAAGATTTAAGAGATTTATGTGTAGTTTTAGCAACTTATATGGTGAGTATGTCTAAGAATATAGATTTTATGAGTGCTCAGGGTGAAGTGTTAACGGTATTAAAAAATGGATCTGCTTATCAGAAGTTTTTGGAATTTGTAGGAGTTCAAGGTGGTGACTTATCTAAGCTTGGTGTTTCTTCTAATGTTGTTCAAGTGAAAACATCAAAATCAGGATATATAAACAATATTGATGCATTGAAAATTGCTGATGCGGCATTAAAATTAGGATCTGGTAGAATGACTATAGAAGATATAATTGATATGGGTGTAGGTATTGAAATAGTAAAGAATATTGGTGAATATGTAAATGTGGGTGATGTACTTCTTAAAGTTTATGTAGGCAATAAAGTTATTGATTACAATGATTTAGCTAATGCATTTACTATAGAAGATGAGAAGAAAGAAAAAGAACCATTAATATATGGAATAATAAAATAGAATTTTAGAAAGATTAAATTTTGATATTCAGTTCAAATTTGGTCTTTTTTTTCTTGGTAAATATTGAAAAAAAATGCGAAATATATATAATATTAAGGAATTTAAATAAAAATTTATAAAAAAATCAAAAAAAGTAATTTTTTTAGGGGAATTTGTCTAAAAAGTATGGAATATTATATTTGTAGGGTGTGGGATATGAGAAATGAGGATAAAATAAGTGAGGTAAGAAGAAGTGTAGATATTGTAGATATAATTTCTGAATATATTCCAGTTATTAAAAGTGGTAGAAATTATTTTGCTGTTTGTCCTTTTCATGATGATCACAATCCAAGTATGAGTATTTCACCCGAAAAGCAAATATATACATGTTTTAGTTGTGGAGCACATGGCAATGTTTTTAATTTTGTAATGAATTATGAAAATATATCTTTTTATGAAGCAGTTAAAAAACTTGCAGATAAAGTTGGTATTTCTCTATCATTTTCTTTAAGTGCTACTAAGAGTATAAGGAATCCAAACGAGGATATATATAATATTTACGATGTTGCTAGTAAATATTATCAAAATAACATTCTTACAAATGATGGTGTTGATGCTTTAGAATATCTTTATAAAAGAGGATTTACTAATGATATAATTAAAACTTTTGGTGTAGGGCTTTCTACTAGAAATAGTTTAACTAAAGTACTAAATGCGAAAAATTATAGTGAGGATGTTCTTGTTAATTCTGGTATTTCTTATAAAACTAATGGGAACATCTATGATACTTTTACTAATAGAATTATGTTTCCTCTTTGTGATTTAGAAGGGAAAGTAGTTGGATTTAGTGGTAGGGTATATAAGAGTAATGATAATTCAAAGTATATTAACACTAAAGAAAGTGAAATATTTAAAAAGGGTAAATTACTATATAATTATCATAGGGCTATTGAAAGTTGCCGAAAGAAAAAAAGTGTTATAATTGTAGAAGGATTTATGGATGTAATTGCTCTTTATATGGTTGGTATTTATAATGTTGTTGCTAGTATGGGTACTGCTATAACACCTGAACAAGCTAGATTATTAAAAAAGTTATCTAGTAATGTAATATTGTGTTTTGATGGCGATAAAGCTGGTAATAAAGCTACTATGGCATGTGCTAAAGAGTTAGATAAAATAGATATTCGTCCAAAAGTAGTAAGACTACCAGATGATTTGGATCCAGATGAGTTTATTAAAAAGTATGGTAAAGATAAAATAATGGATTACTTAGAAAATCCTAAATCGTTATTAGATTATAAAATAGATGAATATAAAAAGGAAACAAATTTTTCTGATAGTGAGGATGTGTCTAAGTATATTAAAAACATATTACTTGAATTATCTTATGTAGATGATAAATTGATTAGGGAAATTACCATAAAAAAACTTAGTGATGAAACTAATGTAAGTATTGCTACTTTAAATGGTATGCTAAAAGTCAAAAAGAAACCTGAGAAACCTAAGAATATAGCTGATAAGAAGAGATTAAGTAAATATGAAAAATCAGAAAGAATGTTAATTTATTATATGCTTAGAAGTAAAGAGGTTATTAAAATATATGAAAATAATAAGTGTTATTTTCCTACACAAAAATTTAGATATTTAGTTAGTGAATTAGTTCATTATTTTAATAAGAATGATAATATGATTATTGCTGATTTTATTACTTATTTAAGTGATAAAAAAGAACTTTTAGATGCATTTAATGAAGTGGATACTATGAATGTAAGTGAAAATTATACATATGAACAAATAATGGATTATATCGATAATTTAAAAGAATATAGTATCAAGAACGAAATAAAAAAATTGACATATGAATTTAAAAAAGAAACTGATGAAATAAAAAAGATTGAATTATTAAAACAAATATCAGAGTTGAAAGTGAGAGTATGAATATGAGTGAAATTAAAACTTTTGAAGAAAGAAAAAAAGAATTATTAAAAGTTGGGAAAAATAAGGGGTATATTACTTTTGAAGAGTTAGCAGATAATTTAAGAGGTTTGGAGCTAGATAGTGATTCTTTAGATGAGTTATATAATATGTTTCATGATATGGGTATAGAGGTTGTATCTGAGGATGTGGATGATAGTACTGAGAGTGTTGATGGTGGTGAAACATTTGGAGATTTATCTATTCCTAAGAATATAAGTATAAATGATCCAGTTAGAATGTATTTAAAGGAAATTGGTAAGATTAGTTTGTTATCTTTAGAAGAAGAGTTAGAACTATCTGAAAGAGTAGCTAGAGGAGATGAAGAGGCTAAAAATAAACTAGCTGAATCAAACTTAAGATTAGTTGTATCTATTGCAAAAAGATATGTAGGTAGAAATTTATCTTTCCTTGATTTAATACAAGAAGGTAATATGGGACTTATGAAAGCAGTAGATAAGTTTGATGCGACAAAAGGTTATAAGTTTAGTACATATGCTACATGGTGGATAAGACAAGCTATAACAAGAGCAATTGCAGATCAAGCTAAAACGATAAGAGTTCCTGTTCATATGGTAGAAACTATAAATAAGTTAAAGAGAACTCAAAGACAATTAACGTTAGAATTAAATAGGGAACCAAAAGAAGAAGAAATAGCAGAAAAAATGGGACTTCCTGTTGAAAAAATAAGAGAGATAATAAAAATTGATGTTGATCCTATTTCGCTTGAGAAACCAACAAGAGAGGACGAGGATTCTTGTGTTGCAGATTTTATAAAAGATGAAAGCAATATGAGTCCAGAAGAATATGCAATAAACTCAAAATTAAAAGATGAAATAGCAGAAGTATTGTTAACTTTGACTGAAAGAGAAGAACAAGTATTAAGACTCAGATTCGGTCTTGAAGATGGAACTTGTAGAACGCTCGAAGAAGTAGGTAATATATTTGGCGTAACAAGAGAAAGAATAAGACAAATA
>CALVQZ010000142.1 GCA_944358275.1 uncultured Bacilli bacterium | reverse complement strand
ATTATAAGTTTTCTTAATTTAGGTTTAGTCGTGTTGTTATAAAGAAGTTGAAGTTGTGATTGATAAAGTGAAATATCGACAACACGATCTGATACAACTAACCAAAACTCAAAATCAATAGTATTATAAAAATTAGTTAAAGAACGTATTATATTTTTCTGTGAATCTTCATCCATTATAAATATATTTTTAGGAGTAATTTTAACACCTGTAACTTTTTCATTATTATCTAAAACGACCATTCCATTAGTAATATTTCTAACCGGAAGCCATCCTTCAGTATACTTATTTCCTTTGCCTTGATTGCTCATAAAGACACCATCCTTTCCATTTATATATCCTTTGCCCACTATAGAAATGTATCATCGAATTAAAGAATGTTATTACATTTCTATAATTGGGTATCGGCATAACTAAAAAACCACAAAACAATCCAGGAGAGACACTGAGAAGTGCTCCCACAGTGTCATCAGCACCTAATATTAAAAGGAATATTAGTGAAAAGAATACACCTACACCTAATATACATAAATCAGGCAGTGTAAACGCTCCAAAAATAAGTTGACCTTTTTTCGTATTTGCTGGTATCAAATAACCTCCATTTATCATAAATGACCTCCTTTTTATATTGATTTATATTTTTATTTTTATTTTTAAGGTGTTGGTTTATAATTTTGTGCTTCAAGTTTACCTTTAGCTTTACCATATAAGTCTTTTTTCTTCTTATCAGCAAGTCCTTTAGAAGATGCCTCATGTCTTTTAACTTCTTCAGAAGCTCCTTGTGCATCGGATTCATCTTTACCTGCTATATTAGACCACTCACTAGTAGTATGACCAGTCTTTTGTTTAATCTTATCATCTAACGATATCTTAAATGCATCCTCAACTGTAATTGTTTTACTTGTATCGACTCCGCCAATTTCTTTATACATTGTTTGCCAATCAGTATAAGTTTTTTCACCAACTGATGCTCTTCTTGCATTTTCTTTATTAAATGCATCCATAAGTGCATCTTCTCTACCAGCTGCATCTCTTTGAGCAAATGCTGAATATTCTACATTAAATTCTTCATTAACACTATTTGACTGCATTTTAGACAAAGTTGCATACATTTTCTTTTCGGCTGCATTATTATATGCTTTTTTACCTTCTTCACTTAATCCTGGAATAACTTCATTTTCTGCTACAGTTGAAACATACCTCATATATGCACCTTCCGCATCAGCATTTCCAACTAAATTACTATATGTAACTTCATATCCGTTAACTTTTCTAGTTGGTTTTCCATCTCTATTAAATTCTTTCTTAATAGCTTCTTTATTATTTTCAGTAGCCTTTTGAATAGCAGCTGCTTTAGCTTTTTTACCTTTTTCTACAAATGGTTCCATAGAAGCAATACCAGCTTCTTCTTCTTTGTTAAATTCATAACCGTATTTCTTTCTAGCAGCTGAATACGTATCCATTCCAGCAGTTACTACACCAGGTATACTTCCTTTTTTTGCAGCACTATATCCCTTAGTAAATCCAGTCCACCCTCCAGAAAATGCTCCTTTTACTACATTTTGTCCCATCTTACCAGCAGCATAAGCTCCAGTTATAGCTCCAGTCGCACCAACAGCTAAACCGCCCAATGCCCCTTTAAACATATCTGCTGCAAATTTAGTATCACTTTCTTTTGAAATAGAAGTTCCAAATAAATTGTCTATAAATTTAGGAGCCATCTTTATAAATGCAAGTATTGCAAAGAAATAAATAATTTGAGAAAAACCATCAATTTTTACATCGAGTGAAGAAAGAGAAATTGTTCTAAGCAACAACGTTGCAAATGCGAAAACAAAGATACGCACAAATAAAGAAATATATGTTTTAACAGTTTCATTTAACCATTTACTAAATAATCCTTTCTTTGAAGACGATGGGTCAATATAAGAAACTATTGCTATAGGTGATATTAGTTCAAGTGCAAAAAACTTAATAGAACGATATGCAACATCTATCATAAGTTTAAAGAAAGTCCATAATACATATACTCCAACAAGAGTAGAAAAGAACCAAGTATATGCAATATCATAATGTGTACCTTTATATCTAAGAAAAATATCGCTTAAAACTGGAACCCCTGAAACCGAAAGGAGTTCAGCAGAAAGTGAAGCAAGATCCCAATCCCAATAACTACTGCTTCCACTTTTGAATACAGCGTTATACGCATCATTCGCACTAGAATCACTAGTAGCAGGCCTTAAAAACAGCCCCCAAACAGATAGTGCAAATTCATTACCCAAATTATAACTTTCATCTTCAGAAAAACTTTCACCAATAACAATTCTTTCAATCCAATGCTCTTCTAATGCAGTTGCTTGAATTTGTTTAGCATATTTAAATATAGTAGGAACTACAATTATTAGTACTAAACATATCATAATATTAGAAACTATCTTTTTTGCACCTTTTTCTTTATCATCTATTGCATTAGGATCAACTAGCATAACAATTAAAGAAAATGCAACCCTGAAAAACATAAATATTGAAAGGAATGAATATATGCTAGTAGTCATTCTGTTTACTAATTCTGAAAGTGTATTATCTTGAAATAATACTGAAAAATCATATAAATCATATATAGCACCATATACGGCTGGTATCAAACTATAAATAGCACCATCTATGAAAAAAAACAATAATCTAAAAACATCTGAAATCAAATTAACTGATGTCCCTAAAGCAGCAATATTACCAGACATTATAAACCTCACTTCCCTTTTATACAAATAAACTCATATAATAACTAAGTCTATTCTATCACAAAATAGAATTTAAATAAATAGATAATTATAAAAAATTATAAAGTCTGAAAGCAAAATGCAACTATCAATATAACACTCACAACTACTTTCGAAATAACACTTGCACTAAACTTTGTTGCTTTACCGGTATATATCCTCCATTTTTCTCTAGTATCTGTTTTGGCATATAAAAGTTTTTTACTTGATGCATTTTTGTTTGATGATAGTTCTAGTATACTTTTTTTAATTTTTCTACTGTTTCAAATACTTGTGATACTACTAATTACTAATATTATTATTACTTGTTAGTAATTCTACTATTATAAATCCATTTTATTATTTAGTAATTTTTTCAAACTATTAATATTTAACTTTTTAGCAAAAAATAAGTATTTATCAGATTGCTATCTATGTATTATAAATTTTATATTTATAACTATTTACCACAATTAAAAAAGCACATTGAATTTTATAATTCTTATGTACTTTGATTTTAATATTTACTCTTTCTTAAATAATTATTAAATTTTGTAAATTCAGCACTACTATCTAAGTCTGTTTTAGATAGTTTTGCTATTAAATCTTTTTGCGTCCTATCTAATCTATTTGGTATTATTACTTTAAAAATAACATACATATCTCCTTTTCTTTTTGTATTAGGGTTTTCTATACCTTTTCCTCTTAGTCTTTGTTTTTCACCGCTTTGAGTGCCTGAATCTATATTTAATGTTACATTTCCATATAGTGTAGGTATTTCTTTTTTAGAACCCAGTATTGCTTCTGTTATTGTTATAGGTAGTTCTAATATTACATCGTATTCATCTCTTTTAAATAGCTCGTGTGAAGTAACTGTAAATGATATATATGCATCTCCATTAGCACCACCATTATAGCCAGCCATTCCATATCCAGGTATTCTTAATTGATTACCTGTATCTATACCTGCTGGTATTTTTATTTTTTTCTTTTCTCTTTGTCTTATTATACCTTTTCCTTTGCATTTACTACATTCTTCTTTATAAGATACTCCTTCTCCTTTACAATATGGACATGTAGTTCTTGTCATATATGTTCCTAATATTGTTCTTTGTTCTTGTGTTATTGTTCCAGTACCATGACAATATTTACATCTTTCTTCTTTAAGTCCACCTTTTCCATTACAATTTTCACATTTAGCATAATGTTCTAATTCTATTTCTTTTTCACAACCATAAACTGCTTCTTCAAATGTAATCTTCATAGTTAGACTTACATCATTACCTCTTCTTCCTTTTGAACTACTTTTACTAGAAAAGCCAAAGGAAGAACCGAATAAGTCATCGAATATATCGCTAAAATCAAATCCACTAAAATCAAATCCTGCTGATGATCCACCACCACCCATATTATTGAATGCTTGGTGTCCAAACCTATCATATTGACTTCTTTTTTGCTTATCTGATAAAACTGCATAAGCTTCTTGTGCTTCTTTAAATTTTTCTGCAGCATCCGGTTCTTTTGAAACATCCGGATGATATTTTTTTGCCAATTTTCTAAAAGCACTTTTAATTTCTGCATCAGATGCATCTTTTGATACACCTAATACTTCATAATAATCTTTTTTATTCATACTACCACCTTGTTATAATTTTTTATATTCATCTATAAGTTCTTCAAATGTAGAAAGTGCACTATTAACTGCTTCTTTAATATTTATACCCATCTTTTCTACTAATTTAGTTGGGTAATCATTTGAACCACTCTTTAGGAAAGTTAAATATTTTTCTAACATATCTTTATCCCCAGCACTTATTTTTTTAGCTATTGTAAGTGCAATAGAAAGACCTGTTGCATATTGATAAACATAAAATGGTGTATAAAAATGAGGTATTCTAGACCATTCATATTTTATATCTTCATCTACCGTTATGCCTTTATGATATTTCTTTACTAAATCTAGATATAAATTATTAAGTTTTTCCCCACTAAGTGCTTCTCCATTATAACACATATTATGTATATCTAATTCAAATTCTGCAAACATTGTTTGTCTAAAAATTGTATTTTTAATATCATCTAACATTTCATTTATTATATTCTTCTTTTCTTCTTTATCATCTATTTTATTTAACATATAAAAGTTAAGTAACATTTCATTTACTGTTGATGCGATTTCTGCTACAAATATTGCATTATCACTATAAAAGTAATCTTGATTTAAATTAGAATAATATCTATGCATAGCATGTCCCATTTCATGCGCTAAAGTGGATACATCTTGATATTTTGATTGATAATTTAAAAGTACATATGGATGAGCATTATAACATCCCCAAGAATATGCTCCACTTCTTTTACCTGTATTTTCATATACATCTACCCATTTATTATTAAATGCATTAGTTAAATCTTTTATATAAGTATCCCCTAGTGGATGAAGTGCTTTTAAAACTAATTCTTTAGCTTCTTCATATGTATATTCTTTATCGTTTTTATCAGAAAGTTTTACAGCCATATCATACATATGCATATTTTTTAATCCTAGATATTCTTTTTTTAACTTAATATATTTATGCATCTTACTTATGTTTTTATTAACTGTATCAACTAAATCATAATATATACTTGTATCTATTTTATTACTATCTAAATAAAGATTTAAAGGGGATGGATATTTTCTTGTTTTTGTTAAAAAAGTTGATACTTGTAAGTTGGAATTTAATAATCCTGCAAATGTATTATTTAATTCTTTATATTTCTTATATAGTGTATGAAATGCTTTTTTTCTAACAGGTCTATTTTTTGATGAACTAAAAATGTGATAATTACCTTTAGTTAATTCTATTTTTTTACCATTTTCATCTTTAATAGTATCAAATACTAAATCAGCATCATTTAAGTTAGAAAAAACATTATCTGGAATAGACATTACATTACCACTTCTTGATAATACTTCTTCTATTTCTTTACTTAAAATATGATCTTTTTCATTAAATATCATTTCTAGTAAAAACTCAAATCTTTCAAGTTCTTTATTTTTATTTATATATTCTTTTATAAGAGAATAATCACTACTTAATAACTCTGGTATAAAAAATGATGTTTTCTCATTTACTAAAGATAAAATAATATCTAAATTACCTGCTAACTCTTGATATTTACTAACTCTAGTATCTTCATGTAATTTCATATTTATATATACATAAAGTCTATTAGTAATCATTTCTATTTGTTCTTCTTTTAATAATACTTCAAGTAAAGTTTTATCACTTTCTAATATTTTCTCTTTGTACTCTATAAACTCAGTAACTAACTTACCTAATCTATCTATATCTTTATTATATGAATCTATATCAGGGTATAAATCCTCTAAATTCCATTTATATTTATTATCAATTTTATTTCTTTCCATATTCAAACAAAGAAGTAAAAATAATGTTATTTTTACTTCTTTTTCTCCTTTCTTTTTATTCTTTATCTACAAATTCAGCATCTACTACATCATCATCTTTTTTATCTTCATTATCATTATTTGCTTGTTCTTCTTGTGCCTTTTTAGCAGCTTCTTCGTATACTTTTGTTGCTAATGACATAGCTTTTTCATTTAATTTTTCTTTTATATCTTTTATCTTATCGATATCATTTCCTTCTAGTTCTTTCTTTAAATCTTCTATTAAATCTTCTGCTTCTTTCTTTTCTTTTTCATCTACTTTATCGCCTAAATCTTTAATAGCTTTTTCTGTTGCAAACATTAGTTGTTCTGCTTCATTTCTTAAATCAGCTTCTTCTTTTCTCTTTTTATCAGCTTCTTTATTAGCTTCTGCTTCTTTAACCATTCTATCTATTTCTTCATCAGTTAAATTAGTTGATGCAGTTATAGTTATAGATTGTTCTTTATTAGTACCTAAATCTTTTGCTTTAACATTTACTATTCCATTTGCATCTATGTCAAATGTAACTTCTATTTGAGGTATTCCTCTTGGTGCTGGTGGAATATTAGTAAGTTGAAATCTTCCTAATGTCTTATTATCTATAGCCATCGTTCTTTCGCCTTGTAATACGTGAATATCTACTGCTGGTTGATTATCTGCTGCAGTTGAAAATATTTGACTCTTACTTGTTGGAATAGTTGTATTTCTATCTATTAAAACAGTGTTTATACCACCTAAAGTTTCTATACCAAGTGAAAGTGGTGTAACATCTAGTAAAACTATATCGTTAACTTCACCTGTTAAAACTCCACCTTGAATAGCAGCACCCATTGCAACTACTTCATCTGGATTAACTCCTTTGTGTGGTTCTTTTCCAAGTTCTTTTTTAATTAGCTCTTGTACCATTGGTATACGAGTAGATCCACCAACTAATATTACTTTATCTATATCATTTTTACTTAACTTAGCATCTTTTAATGCTTTTTTAACTGGATCTAATGTAGATTCAACTAAATCTCTAATTAAATCTTCAAATTTAGCTCTTGTCAAACTTAATTCAAGATGAAGTGGTCCATCAGTTCCTTGTGATATAAATGGTAAACTAATTTGTGTAGTACTTACACCACTTAAATCTTTCTTTGCTTTTTCTGCTGCATCTTTTAATCTTTGCATTGCCATTTTATCTTTACTTAAGTCAATACCATTTTCCTTTTTAAATGTTTCAACTAAATAATCCATGATTCTCTCATCAAAATCATCTCCACCAAGTTTATTATTACCACTTGTAGATTTAACTTCAAATACTCCATCACCTAATTCAAGTATAGAAACATCGAATGTACCTCCACCTAAGTCGTATACTAAAATTGTTTGAGCATCATCTTGTTTATCAAGACCATATGCAAGTGCTGCTGCAGTTGGTTCGTTTATTATTCTTTCTACTTCAAGTCCTGCTATTTTACCAGCATTCTTTGTAGCTTGTCTTTGTGAATCGTTAAAGTATGCTGGTACTGTAATAACAGCTTTATTTACTTTTTCACCTAAATAAGCTTCAGCATAATCTTTCATATAAGATAATATCATTGCACTTATTTCTTCTGGAGTATATTTTTTACCTTCTGCTTCAACTTTCTTATTTGTTCCCATCAATCTTTTAATTGATGAAATAGTGTTAGGATTAGTAACCATTTGTCTTTTAGCTGCATCACCTACTATTTTTTCACCATTTTTGAATGCTACTACAGATGGTGTTGTTCTTCCACCTTCTGGATTTGGAATAACTTTAGATTCACCTGCCTCTAACACACATACACAACTATTTGTTGTACCTAAATCAATACCTATTATTTTACTCATAATTATCCTCTCCTTTAAAACTCATTTTCCTTCTTGTTAAATCTATTTTAGCTTTTGATTTAACATATGTTTTTTTACTTTCAGGTAATTCATAACCTGTTATAGTATAGTCATCTATAAACTGTGTAATTTCATCATAACTACTTCCATTTGCAAGCATATTTATAATTTTTTTATACAAATCTATTTGACAACTACTAACTTTATCATCTTGAATATTTTCAATATCTTCCTCAGTAAAGCCATCATGTTCATGGCATCTAGCTAAAAGATATGAATACATCATTGCCATTTTTATATTTTTATCTTTATTCATTTTATTCACTTACCTTTACCATAGCTGGACGTATTACCTTGTCCTTATATATATACCCCTTTTGTAATACTTCTAATACTATGTTTGAATCTACACCCTCTTCTTTAACAGTAAACACTGCTTGATGATAAGTAGGATCAAACGGTTTATTTAGTGCTTCAATTTCCTTTACTTCGCTATCTGTTAGCATTTTAATAAGTCTTGAATAAATCATTTTAAATCCACTTAAGAATTTAGAAACTTCATCATCCAAAATATTATCATCTAAAGATATAGCTCTTTCAAAATCATCAACTATAGTTAATATTTGTAATATCATATCAGCATTAGCATACTTCATCATATTAGATACTTCATCATCTTTTCTTTTCCTATAGTTGATTAGTTCAGCATCTTTATATAGAGCTTTTTCTTCAAGTGCCTTAACTTGATTTTTTAACTCTTCAATATTCTTATTTAAAATATCTATCTCACTAGGTTCTTTCTTTTTTACATCTTTAACTTCATCTTTGACTTCTTCAGTCTTTATTTTTTCTTCTGTCATATGTCACCTCATTTTTTCTCAATCTCACCTTTTATAAACTCAAGCATACCAATAACTCTGTCATAATTCATTCTTTTTGGTCCAATAATAGCAATAGTACCTTCTTCTTTATCTTTAGAATACTTAGTCTTAATAACAGTAACATCACTATCTATTTTAGACTCATCTCCAATATAAACATTTATACCTGAATCATTTTCTTCAATACTAGAAATAACATCACTATCTTCTAATTTATCAATAATGTTTCTAATCTTATCAACATTATCAAACTCAGGAGCTTTTAACATATTTGTTTTACCAGAAAAATGATAGTTTTCTTTCTTTAATGTCATTTCATTAAATGCATTATAAAACATATTATATATCATTTCTTGTTGTTTAATGTATTTTCCTATTATTGGTTTAATTTCAAGTTCTAACTTTTTGTTTATATCATCTAATAAAGTTCCTACAAGCAAATTGTTAATTAGATCAGTCATCTTTTTAACTTCATCTACATCCACACTTTCACCAGTAGATAT
>CALVQZ010000141.1 GCA_944358275.1 uncultured Bacilli bacterium | reverse complement strand
TATGATAAGGATTTAGATATTTTTAATGAAAGTTATTACGATGAAGAAATAAGTTATTTTGATGTTTTTTTCTTAATGAGGAGGTAATAATTAATGAATGAATGTTTATGGTTTTTAACACTTCTATTATCTTTTATATCTATAATTTTACTTTATAAATATATGGGTAAAAATGGATTGTTCTTATGGGTTGTAGTTGCTACATTAGTATCCAATATCCAAACAGTAAAGACAGTTGAATTGTTTGGTATAGAAACTGCTTTAGGAACAATACTATATGGAAGTACATTTTTAGCGACAGATATTTTAAACTATAAATATGGTATTAAAGAAAGTAGAAAAACCATTAAATATGGTTTTATATCAATGATAATAATGACTATATTTATGGTAATTTGTTTAATATATAAACCTAGTGCTAGTGATTTTTCACAAGAAAGTTTATCTACAATATTTTCTTTCAATATAAGAATTACTATTGGAAGTTTAGTGGGATTTATGGTCAGTCAATTTTTAGATACTTTGGTATTTCATAAATTGCAAAAAAAATATAATAAATTGTGGTTAAGCAACAATGCTAGTACAATGTTATGTCAAATAGTTGATACTATTATATTTGTATTAATCACTTATACTGGAATTATGAGTTTTAATGTTATTCTTGAAATAATGTTGTCTATGTATCTGTTTAAATTTATGGTGGCATTATTTGATACTCCATTTATGTATCTAGCATTAAAAATAAAAAAGGTTAACGATGATTAAAATTTATATAGACTTTGATGGTGTTGTTTTGGATACTTGGGATGTAATTTTTAAAGAATATATTAAATTATTTAGTACAGATGTTTTAGAAGAAGATAAAATAAAAAATTTAATGCTTACTATTGGTTGGGGAAAAATCTTATCTAATAGTGTACAAATTAATGATAGTATAAAGAAAATAAAAGATATTGGTAAAAATTATGAAGTATATATCTTAACTAAAATAAATTCACAAGAAGAACAAAAAGCAAAAGAAGAATATTTATTAAAGCATAATATTAGTAATTTATATTTTGTTCCTTATGAACATTCAAAAACTCAATATGTAGATGTAGAGAATAATATTCTTATTGATGATGATATTAAGAATTTGGATGAGTGGAGCTTACATGGTGGAAAATCAATATTTTTTAATAAAGACTTAAGTAATTATGATAGTTATGGAAATAAAAATATTAATTACACAATAATAAATGACTTATTAAAAATTTATGATATAATGGAATCATGATAAAGGAGGATTTAAATATGAAAACAAGAATAGTTTTAACTGGTATTTTAAAAGATAATGAAAAACTTTTAGTTGTTAAAAGAAATGAAAACGATGATTTATATCCGGGAGCTTGGGAATTTCCCGGTGGTCATTTAGAAAATGGTGAAACATTAAAACAAGGACTTAAAAGAGAACTACAAGAAGAAATAGGTTTTACTGATGATTTCAAACCTATCATAACTCATTATTACGATGAAGTAAAAGAAAAAAACGGTGAACTAGTTCACGATTTAGAAATAGATTTTATTGTTAATGTAGATAGTTCAGCATTAACAATAAAATTAAGCGAAGAACATTGTGATTATGCTTGGGTTACAAAAGATTCTGATTATTTAGATGATTTTATCAAAGATAAATTGTCTAATATTTAATGTCTTTTATAAAGGGGGTTATAAATTTATGAACGACAAAAAAATTAAAAGATAAAGTAATTCCATATTTAGAAGATTATATGTATGTTTTATTAAAAGATAGATACTTTAATGAAGAAAAGTAATTTATAAAAAAATATACAAAAAAAATTAAAATAAATGCTATAATATAAATAATTATTAAGAAGGAGAATGATTATTTATGGCAGTAGTTGGGGTACCATTAAGATATGCACATATGGAAGAAAGACCAGTTTTATACATGGCAGAAACAGTTAGAAAAACATTACAAAATACAGGTGTAGAAGTACTTTCTATAGTACCAATACAAAATGTTGATTATATGGATACTAAAGGGTCAGAGTTCCCTGAACTAACAATAGAAGAAAAAAATTTAATTTCCAAAAAATTAGATATTTGTGATGGTATATTTTTTACAGGAGGTACTAAATTCAGACCATACGACAGATATTTATTAGAACTAGCAATAGAAAAAGAAATTCCAGTACTTGGAGAATGTTTAGGTATGCAAATGTTGAGTTGATATCAAGAAGATGTAAAGTTAGAACCTAAGAATAGTGATGTATTACATCAACAAAATAATGATTATACATCATTAGTTCACGAAGTAATTATTGATAAAGATAGTAAATTATATAAAATTATAGGACAACAAAAAATTATGGTAAATAGTTTTCACAATTATCATGCTACAAATAATCATATTTATAGAACTACTGCTAGAAGTATAGATGGACAAATAGAAGCAATAGAATATCCTAGTGATACATTTAATATAGGAGTACAATGGCATCCTGAAATTAGTTATAATTTTGATGGAAATTCAAAGAAAATTATCGATGCATTTATTTGTGCTGTAAATGAGAAAAACAAAAGCAAAAAAGATGAAAAAACTAAAGAACTAGTACTAGTATAAAAATATTTTATAAGGAAA
>CALVQZ010000140.1 GCA_944358275.1 uncultured Bacilli bacterium | reverse complement strand
TGATTATGATAATCAGATAATGAAAAAGATAGATTATTTATTTAATTTTTATAATTTAAAACCGTCTTATTTTATAGCATATGATAGAAAGAGTTATAAAGGGCGTGATGATGATAACTTAAGGATTACTATAGACAATAATTTAAGAAGTAGAAAAGATAATTTATCGTTAGAATTTGGTGATGATGGTAAATTATACTTTGATAAAGAGATATATATAATGGAAATTAAAACATTAGGCTCTATACCTTTATGGTTAGTAAATAATTTATCTAATTTAGGCATATATCCAGTGTCATTTTCTAAATATGGAAAAATATATATTTATGATAGGAGGAGAGTATGTTAGATAGTATATGAACAAATAGAAGTAGTAGTATTGAAATATCTTGGATATTACATTGTACAGCATTTTGAATTGTATTAGGAGTTATTATTGCATATACACATAAGAAGACATCTAAAGAGATATTAAGCGTATTTTTTGCAATGACAATAGGACTTGCAACAGGGATGGGACACATATTTTTTGCATCTTTAATAACTGTTATTGTTTCGCTTGTAATATTTATATTTAGTAAAATTAAGTTGTTTGATGTTGATTCAAATACGAAGATACTTAAAATTCTTGTACCTGAAAATTTAGATTATACTGATATGTTTGATGAAATATTTAATAAATATGTAAAAGAATATAAATTGCAACTTGTAAAAACTATGAATATGGGTAGTTTATTTGAATTACATTATGTTATTACATTAAAATCTGATATAAATGAAAAAAAGTTTATTGATGAACTTAGAGTAAGAAATGGTAATTTAAAAATAATGTTAAGTCATGAATTAGATGGTAGTGAAATGTAAGGAGAAGTTATATGAAAAATAAAAAAATATTTTTAATAATTGGTAGTTTTATTTTAATAGTTTTTATTTTGATTTTTATAGTACTTAGAAAAGAAAAAGATAATTCTGATAATTATTCTACAAGCACTACTGATTCAATCGACATATCGATAGATACAGATGATTCTGATGAAGAAATAGACTGGTCTATTTATGAAAGTAAAAATTATGAACTTAGTAAAAGCATTGAGATAACTGAAGATGGTATATACAATTTAACAGGAAGTATTGAAAATGGACTTATATCTATAAATACGAAAGGAGATAAAATAACTATTGTAAATAGTAATAATGAAGAAATAGTATCTTATGAATCTAGTAAAACATATTCTTCGTTAGTAGTCGCATCTTCTTTATTCAAAAAGAATGAAAGTTATGTAATAAAAGTTAATGATGAAGAATATGAAACATTTACTATTTCAAATATAACTACGACAATTGGTAATTTTAAAAATGCAGGTGGTAGAAATCCAGGTATGAAAAGAAGATAAGAAAAGTAAAAAGAATTAGACAATTTTTATAAAGTAAATGAGTTTATTACAAAAAAATCGATAAATAGAATAATCTAAATATCGATTTTTATTTTATAGTTTTCTATATAGTCCTATTGCTTTACCTAAGATAGTGATATTATCGAATATAAATGGTTCCATAGTATCATTTTCAGGTTGTAATCTAAAATAATTCTTTTCTTTGTAAAATGTCTTTAAAGTAACTTCATTTTCATCTGTCATAGCAACAACTATTTCCCCATTTCTTGCAGTATTTGTTCTTTCTACAATTACTATATCTTCGTCGAATATACCAGCATTTATCATGCTTTCTCCACTAACTTTTAATGTGAATACTTCTTTTTGTTTTGGTATTAAATATGTGGGTAAATGAAAGTATTCATCGGGTCTTTCTATTGCTTCTATTGGATTACCTGCTGTAATTTTTCCAAGTAATGGAACTTGTACTACATCATCGTTTTTTTCTAAAAACTCATTATCTACTAATAGTTCAATAGCTCTATTTTTACTACTATTTTTCTTTATATATTTTTTAGATTCTAGTTGAGCAAGATGCGAATGAGCAGTAGCAGGAGATGATAGTCCAAGCGAATCACATATTTCTCTTACTGTAGGTGGGTATCCATGTGCTGCAATAAATGTTTTTATAAAAGTTAATACATCAGTTTGTCTTTTAGTTAAATTATCCATAACTTACCTCCAAAATAAATATATCACAGATTTTACAAAAAGTCAAACAATTGTTCGAAAAAAGCATTGACACGAATAAATGTTCGTGTTATTATGTGAGTGTAATCGAGGAGGTATATATATGAATGTATTAAAAAATAATAAAGGACTTGTAATGTTTTATATTTGTGTGTCATTAGTTATGACATTTTGGGTTATGAAAGTAGAAAGAGAAAATGATAAGATGATGTACGAAAAGAATCCTTATGTACTAGATACAAGAGTAAATTAGTGTGTTAATTCTTTATGTTTATTTATTTACGTGATATAATCTTTTTATAGGAGTGATAATATGTTTTCTTATATTAAAGGAATTATTACAGAGATTATGCCTGGTTATATAGTAATAGAGAATAACAATATAGGATATAAGGTGTTTGTACCTAATCCTTATCTTTATAAGGAAAATGAATCTTATAAGACTTATATTTATGAACATATTAGGGAAGATGAACATTCTTTATATGGATTTAGTAGTATAGATGAAAGAGACTTATTTTTAAAACTTATAGATGTAAAGGGACTTGGTCCTAAAATGGCGTTACCTATGCTTGCTACTGGTTCTATCTTTGGTATTGTAGATGCAATAAATAGAGAAAATATACTTTATTTAAAGAAGTTTCCAAAAATTGGAGATAAAGTTGCAAGACAAATCATATTAGATTTAAAAGGGAAAGTGCATACAGATAAGGAAGAAGAAGATGTTAGTAATAATGATGAAGTTGTTCTTGCACTTACTGCGCTTGGATATAAATCTACTGATATTCATAAGGTGTTACCTAAAATTAAGAATGATAGTGTAGAAAATATGATAAAAGAAGCGTTGAAACTATTGCTTAAGTAGGAGGAATCATGGAAGAAAGTGTTTTTAGTCAAAGAGAATTAGAAGAAGATTCTTTTGAATCTTCTATAAGACCAGATTCTATCGATGAATATATAGGTCAAAGTGAAGTCAAAGAGAATTTAAAAATATTTATAGAAGCTGCTAAAATGAGAGATGAGACACTAGATCATGTGTTGCTGTATGGGCCTCCAGGCTTAGGGAAAACTACTCTTGCATTTATTATTGCAAATGAACTTGGTAAAAATATAAAGACTGCAAGTGGGCCTTCTATAGAAAAAAGTGGTGATTTAGCAGCAATATTATCTTCATTAGAAAAAGGTGATGTGCTTTTTATTGATGAAATACATAGGATGCCTAGATATATAGAAGAAATATTGTATTCAGCAATGGAAGACTTTACTTTAGATATTATTATAGGAAGTGAAGGAAATAGCAGAAATATTAAAATAGATTTGCCTCCATTTACATTAGTAGGTGCGACAACTAGAGCTGGTGATCTAACTTCTCCACTTAGAGATAGGTTTGGAATAATTTCTAAGTTGAATTATTATACGATAGATGAGCTAAAAGAAATTGTAAAAAGAACAGGTAGAGTATTAGGTGCGACAATAGATGATGATGCATCTTTAGAACTTGCAAGAAGAAGTAGAGGAACACCTAGAATTGCTAATAGATTATTAAAAAGAACTAGAGACTTTGCTTTAGTTATGGGTAATGGAAGCATAGATTTAGAAATTACTAAACTAGCATTATCTAGGTTGGGTGTAGATGATATGGGACTTGATCAAGTAGATATTTCTTTATTAGAGGCAATAATATATAAGTTTAATGGAGGACCTGTTGGAGTAGAAGCATTAAGCGCATCTATAGGAGAAGAAGTATCTACTATTGAAGATGTTTATGAACCATACTTACTTCAAATGGGATTTTTAAAAAGGACAAGTAGAGGAAGAGTTGTTACAAAAGAAGCATACGATCATTTGAAAATCGATCATCAAGAGGAATTGTTGTAAGAATTGATTTGAAAATGGGATTCTTGTATTTAAAAAAATAAAACAATATTTTGGGGCAAATAAAGTTTCTTTGTTCTTTTTTTATTATAAAAAATAGTATATAATACCATTTAGGTGGTTATTATGAAAACAAGCGATTTTGATTATTATTTACCAGAAGAACTAATCGCACAAGTACCAATTGAAAAAAGAGATACTTCTAGACTTATGGTTCTTAATAAGAATACAGGAGAAGTTTTTCACAAACATTTTTATGATATTGTCGATTATTTAGATAGTGGAGATGTTTTAGTTATAAATGATTCAAAGGTTATTCCTGCAAGAATAATTGGAATTAAAGAAGAGACTAATGCGGTTATAGAATTATTGATGCTTAAAAATATTGATGGGGATGTTTGGGAATGCCTATGTAAACCTGCAAAAAGAATAAGTGTAGGTACTATAGTAAAATTTAGTGATAAATTAAAATGTGAATGTATTAAAGTATTTGATGAAGGAATAAGGCACTTTAAATTTATATATGATGGAATACTTATGGAAATATTAGATGAGTTAGGGCAAATGCCTCTTCCACCTTATATACATGAAAAATTAGAAGATAAAAGTAGATACCAAACTGTGTATGCTAAAAACATTGGAAGTGCAGCTGCACCAACTGCAGGACTTCATTTTACTGAAGAATTATTATCTAAAATTAAAAGTAAAGGAGTAGTAGTTGTACCTATCACACTTCATGTAGGTCTTGGTACATTTAGACCTGTCAATGTAGAAGATGTAACTAATCACAAGATGCATAGTGAATACTATAAGATGAATGAAGATGTAGCAAAAATACTTAATCTTGCTAAAGAAAACGGAAGAAAAATAATAAGTGTAGGTACTACAACAACAAGAACATTAGAAACAATATGTACAAAGTATGGAAAATTTAAAGAATGTTCTGGATTTACTGATATATTTATTTATCCGGGATATAAATTCAAAGCTATAAATGGGCTTATAACTAATTTTCACTTGCCTAAATCAACTTTAATAATGTTAGTTAGTGCACTTGCAGGAAAAGAAAATATAATGAATGCATATAAAATTGCAGTAGATAATAAATATAGATTCTTCTCATTTGGAGATGCGATGTTTATAAAGGAGTAGATATGAAAATATTTGAAGTAACAAAAAAAGATGAAAAAACTGATGCTAGATGTGGAATTATAAAAGTATATGGTAAAGAATATAAAACACCAATGTTTATGCCGGTTGGAACACAAGCGACTGTAAAAGGTATGACTCCTGAAATGGTTAAAGAATGTGGTAGTGCTATTATACTTGCAAATACATATCATTTATGGGAAAGACCGGGAGAGGATATAGTATATAATGCAGGGGGACTTCATAAGTTTATGAATTATGATGGACCTATACTTACAGATAGTGGAGGTTTTCAAGTTTTTTCTCTTGCTAAACCTAAAGATATAAAAGAAGAAGGTGTTTATTTTAAAAGCACGATAGACGGTAAGAAGTTATTTTTGTCCCCTGAAAAATCTATAGAAATTCAAGAAAAATTAGGTGCTGATATTATTATAAGTTTTGATGAATGCCCTTATTATCCAGCAACATATGAATATATGAAAAATAGTGTTGAAAGAACATTAAGATGGGCTAAAAGAGGAAAAGATGTTCATAAAACAGATCAGTTATTATTTGGTGTAGTTCAAGGTGGAGAATATGAAGACTTAAGGGAGTATAGCGCTAAAGAACTAATTAAATTAGATTTTCCAGGATATACGATAGGCGGAACTTCTGTTGGTGAACCTAAAGATGTAATGTATAAAATGATTAGTGATTCAACAAAACATCTACCTTACGATAAACCAAGATATTTAATGGGGGTAGGGGATCCTATAGACATTATAGAAGGTGTTATAAGAGGTATCGATATGTTTGACTGTGTACTTCCTACTAGAATAGCAAGACACGGTAATGCATTTACTAGATATGGTAAAATAAATTTAAAAAATGCAAAATTCAAAGAAGATTATACTCATTTAGAAGAAGATTGCGATTGTTATACTTGTAAACACTATTCAAAAGCATATATAAGACATTTACTTATGTGTAATGAAATGTTAGCAGGAACTCTTCTTTCTATTCATAATATTAGATTTTTAATTAAATTGACAGAAGAAATAAGAAGTCATATAGAAAATAATACACTTTTAGAATATAAAGAAGACTTTATAAGTAAATATAGGAAGTGAAATTATGAAATGTAAATATTGTGGTCAAGAAATGATCGATATAAAAGACTATTGTGTAAATTGTGGTAAAAAGT
This sequence comes from uncultured Bacilli bacterium, assembly GCA_944358275.1. Classification (GTDB taxonomy): domain Bacteria; phylum Bacillota_I; class Bacilli_A; order RF39; family UBA660; genus CAG-1193. Next base: position 18,698 of record CALVQZ010000140.1, on the reverse strand, counting down.
TAAAAGAAAAAGAAAAAGGAATAAGTCTTTTTGGGCTTATAGGAATATTTATAGGAATAATAATTGCAACAATTATATGCTGTTATCTTATAATAAATTTAAATACTGATAAAGAAATAGAACCATATTTAAATAATAGTGTTGAAAATAGATAAGAAATTGTCTATTTTTTTTATATTTGTTAATAATAATATTGGGTGATTATATGAATTTAAGTGATTTAATGATAGAAGCTGTTGATATTAAAAAAAATGGAGTTGTAACTAATGTTGAAAAAAAGAAAAATGTTACTATAACTAAAATAGATGTAAGTGATAAAAATATAGGAGAGATAGGCAAGTACATAACTATAGAGTTTGATGATATTATGAATAAGTCTATAAGAAAAGAAGTAGTTTCTTTATTAAGAGAATTACTAGATGAGAATGGATTAAAAATAAATAGTAGTATTTTAGTAGTTGGACTTGGTAATGAAAGAAGTACACCTGATTCTTTAGGCCCTTTAGTAATAGAAAATATAATTGTTACTAGACATTTAGAAGTTCTAGGATTAAATTCAAATAGAGTAGTAAGTGCAATTAAACCTGGTGTTATGGGTGAAACTGGTATTGAAACTAAAGATATAATAAAAGGAGTAATAGATAAAATAAAACCTGATTTTCTAATTGTGATAGATTCTTTAAAAAGTGGTTCATTAAAAAGATTAAATAAAACTATACAACTTACAGATACAGGTATTCATCCAGGAAGTGGTGTTGCAAATAAAAGAGAAAAGTTAGATAAAAATACACTAGGTATACCTGTAATAGCAATAGGTGTTCCTACTGTATGTGATATTAAAACTATAATAAATGAAAGTGTGGAAGTAGATAATATTGAAAATATTCCAGATATGATTATTACACCTAAAGAAATAGATTTTATTGTAGATAAGATGAGTGATTTAATAAGTATATGCATAAATAAAGCATTATACGATGTTTAAAAAACTATTTCCAAAACTTGTCGAAAAAGGATACTTTTGGAAATATTTTTCCAAAACCTGACATCAATATAAATTTAATATATACTTGTAACAGAGGTGAAGATTATGATAGAAAGAGAATATCTTGATGAATTAAAATAAAAAAGAAAAGTTGATGATTTAGAAGTTGACTTTGTTGCTGAAAATAGAGATGGTTTAAAATATTTTCAAGTAGCATTAACAGTAAGAGATGAAAAAGTATTAGCAAGAGAATTAAAATCTTTACAAAAAACAGGAGATCATTATCCAAAATATTTATTAACTTTAGATATGGATTTAGAAGCTGATTATGATGGTATAACAAAAATAAATGTAGTAGATTGGTTATTAAAAAAAGATTAAGCATATATTTTAAAACATATATGTTTTTTTAATATCGACAAAAAAAATAAATTTATTGTGATAAATTAAACTTGGTGAAGAATATGAAACTAGGTAAAAAGTATCTTTTTAGTGTATTATTTACAACTTTATTTATGATTTTTATAACTTCTCTTACTATAAAGCATTTATATAATAACAATAATATTACAAAAGAAGAATATTTAAAATTATTACTTAGTGATACTTATGGAGATAATTTTTATATTAACTTAGTAGAAATGATAAATAGAAATTTTAATCCAATAAATATTATAGAATTAAAAGAAGTAAAAAATAATAATTTCAATTTGCATAATAAAATTGATATAACTTCTCCAAAAGTATACATATATAATGAAATAAATAAAGAGTATAAAGAAGAATATAATGTAAAACCCGATCTTTTTTTAGCAGTTTATCTTTTAAGTGAAAACTTAAATAATGTAGGGATAGAATCTATATTTGAAAGTAACAATATTGAACAATTTTCAAACAATAATAATTTAAGTATAGAACAAAGTTTAAATATTTTTATAAACGATAAAAAAAACACTTATCCATCTATTGAATATATTATAAACTTAGGAATGAGTGATACAAATTATAATACTACTATTAAAATAGAAGATAAAAGATATGCTCTTATAAGTTTGTATGCTAATTTAGAAAATATATCTTTTATGAATAAGTTAAATTCAAAATTAAATGAAAAATATAATGGAATAAGCAAAATATATATTGATAATTCATATAATGGTTCTATGAAAATAGATTTTGGAAATAAAAAAAATACGATGAAAGAAGTATTAAATAGTATTTTAGTATTTTCTAATATATTTATGGAGGTAATATAATGGATTTAGAAAAAGCACTGAGAACTTTTTTTATAATACTTTTTATAATTTTTGTCACTGTATACATCTTATATAATAGTGGTTATTATGAATATGAACTTCATAAAAAGGTAGAACTTACTAATGAACAAATAGAAAAATTTGAAAATGATGTAAAGAATAATAAAGATATAGATATAAGTGATTACACAGGTAACAGTACGAATGATTATTCTAATGCTTTTTCTGATGTAAGTGCATCTTTTTCAAATTTTACTAGTAAATATGTTAAAAAAGGAATAAATGGAGTATTTACTATAATAGGTAGACTTATGCAAGAATAAATTGGCATATAAAAACATATATGCTTTTTTTAGTATTTTTGTTACTTTTATATAGAATATGTGATAAAATATAATTGGTGTTGTTATGAAGAATAATATTCTTGAATATAATGTTGATAAGAAGGCAAAACTTTTAGATTTTTTATATGAAGTGGTAAATAAACCAAAGAAGAATATAAAAGCTTTCTTAAAGAATGAATGCGTATATGTAAATGAAAGAGTAGTTAGAAAACATGATTTTATTTTAGAGCCTAAAGATAAAATTGTTATAAAATTATTTCATACATCTTTAGATATATTGTATGAAGATGAGTATTTAATAATCGTATCTAAACCTAGTGGACTACTTACCATTTCCACTTCAAAAGAAAAAGAAAGAACTTTATATAAAGAGGTATCTAGTTATGTTAAAAAGAATATTAAAAATAAAAAGATATTTATTGTAAATAGATTAGATAAAGACACTAGTGGTATTGTCGTGTTTGCAAAAGATAAAAAGACAAAAGAAATTCTTCAAACAAAATGGAATGATATAGTGAGTGTTAGAAAATATGTTGCTATTGTTAATGGAGTTACTGATGAAAAAGGAATTATAAAGTCATATTTATCTGAAAATAAAGAGCATATAGTATATAGTTCTAATAAAGGTAAACTTGCTATAACTGAATATGAAAAAGTTAAGTGTAATAGTAAATATAGTATGTTAAATATATATTTATATACAGGAAGAAAAAATCAAATAAGAGTGCATATGAAAGATATTGGTCATTCTATAGTTGGTGACATGAAATATGGCTATAAAGGTGATTCAAAAAGACTTATGTTACATTGTGAATATATTGAGTTTATAAATCCTGTTAATAATAAATTGATTAAAGTAAAGAGTAAATATCCTAGTTTATTCGATGATTACTTTAAATAAAATTTGTGAGGTGATATTGTGAAAAAATTATTTGTTATTATTGTTTTTCTTTTATTATTTCTAACATCATGTACTAATAAAAGGATGTATAAAGATGGTTTTATTTATATGGATACATATATTGAAATTAAAGTTTATGATGTAGATAAAAAAGAAGGTGAAAAATTGCTTTCTAATGCAAAAAAAATGTATAAAGAATATCATGAACTGGTAGATAGATATAATTCATATGATGGTGTTATAAATTTATATTACTTAAATAATGAATTAGAGGAAAATAAAGAAGTGGAAATAGATTCAAGACTTTTTTCTCTTATTGATTATGGAATTACTATGTATGATAAGACAGAAGGGTATGTTAATATTGCTTTAGGTAATGTAATAGACGTATGGAAAGAATATAGAGAAGAAGGTAAGAAAGTACCAAAGACTTATGAACTTATGGATAAAAATATAAATATTAAAGATATTTATTTAAAAGATAATATTTTTATGAAGAAAAGTGATATTAAATTAGATTTAGGAGCGTATGCTAAAGGATATGTAACAGAGAAAGTTGCTGAATATTTTGAAGAAAATGGATGTAATAAATATTTAATAAATGCAGGTGGCAATGTAAAAGTAGGAGAGAGTTATAAGATTGGTAAATACTCTGTCGGATTAGAAGAGCCATTTAATACGAGTAACATTTATAAAACAGTGTCTGTTGAAAATGTAAGCATCGTTACTAGTGGTAGTTATCAAAGATATTATGAAGTAAATGGTAAAAACTATAATCATATAATAAATCCAAAAACATTATTTCCTGAAAATTTTACAAAAAGTGTTACTGTTATAACAAAAGATAGTGGATATGCGGATATCTTATCGACATATTTATTCTTACTTCCAATAGAAGATGGATTAGAACTAGTTAATAATCTTGATGGAGTAGAAGCAATATGGTATAGTGATGAAATATATTATTCAGAAGGATTTAACTTGTATGAACAAGTCTGATCTTAAGTTAATAATATGTGTTTTAGTATTTTCTATCATATTTCTTTTATTTAGTAATTTAAAAAAAAATAATTATGCTTATGTATATTATGATAATGATCTAGTATTAAAGATAAATTTAAGTAAAGATGATAATTATAAAGTAGAAGGTTATAATGGAGAAGTTTTAATCGAAGTAAAAAATAATAAATTAAGAGTTTATAAAGAAAATTCTCCACTTCATATATGTAGTAAACAAGGATTTACTAATACAGGTTCGATAGTTTGCCTTCCAAATAAAATAGTTATAAATTTTCAAAGTAAAGAGTTAGATGCGGTTATAGGATAGAGGTGTTATATGGATACAAAAAGAATAGCTAAGTTATCTATGCTTTTAAGTATATCTGTAGTACTTGGTTTGATAGAAAGTTTTATTCCAATTAGTGGTGTTATTCCAGGTATTAAGTTGGGTCTTGCTAATATAGTAATAATATTTGCAATATATGAGTTATCTTTTAAAGATGCATTATATATATCGATATTAAGAGTTATACTTATAGGAATACTTAGAACGGGTCTATTTAGTATTAGTTTTTTCTTTAGTTTGTTTGGAGCAATATTTAGTATAATTGCAATGTATTTATCAAAAAAATATACGAGTATGAGTATAGTAGGTGTAAGTGTAGTAGGAGCAATATTCCATAGTATTGGTCAAATAATGGCCGCATGTATATTTTTATCTAATATAAATGTAATGTATTATTTACCAATATTACTTATAAGCTCTATAATTACTGGTATTATAGTTGGTATTATTTCAAATAAGGTTGTAAAATATTATTCAAGTTAAGTAGTTTTTATTGCAATTTGATAAAAAAGTATTATATAATGTTATCGTAAGATAAGGAGGACATATGAAAAAGTATTTCGGTATATTTTGTGCATTAGTTTTATGTTTATTACTTTTTACTGGCTGTGAAAAAGTTAGTACAGGAGAGTATAAGGAAGGAACTTATTTTGGAACATATGAAGATACATATGGTGGAAGTAATGCTGTTGCAACAGCAGTAGTATACGTAGATTCTACTGGAATGATTAAATCAGTATTCTTAGATACTACTTATACAAAAGATGAAGTTCTTACTACTAAGAAGACTTTAGGTGATGATTATGGAATGAAAAGTCATAGTGAAGCAGGAAAAGAATGGTATGAACAAGTTAACTTATTAGAAGCAAAAGTAGTAGAAAATCAAGGGATTTCATTTATAGAATTAGATGAAGATGGTAAGACAGATGCAGTTGCTGGTGTTACTATGAAAATAAATGCACTATATAAAGCTTTAGAAAATGCACTAGAACAAGCAAAATAATATTAAAAGAACTTTACTTTAATGTAGAGTTTTTTTTCGTTAAACTTTTTTGATTAGAGTATTTGTGCTATAATTGTATATGAAAAGAATATTAAAGTACAAGAATTTAATTTATTCAATAATTGTTTAAGATAGGAAGTGTTATGATATGGCAAAGAAGAAAAAAAGAAAAGAAAAAGAAGAAAATAAAAATCCACATGGATTTGAACTCACAGGATTATTGTGGATACTTATATCTATAATAGGTTTTGGTGGTGCTGAGATATTTGGACCTGTTGGTAAAATTATTTCTAATTTTTGTGTATTTTTAACTGGTTCATTATGGGTTATTCCTTTAATACTTATCTTTGTGTATGGAGCTTATGCTTTAGTAAAAAATGATAAGCCAAATATTTTTGCATTAAAATTATGTGGACTTTATATAGTTTTAATTGGACTACTTGTATTTTGTCATATAAATTATGTAACAAAAAATAATTCTTTAGTAATTGCAACATTTGAAAGTACTATAGAAGGATTATTAAATGTATTTGGTAATAATTTTATCCCTACTGGAGGAGGAATTATAGGTGCTATATTTTCATTACTTTTTGTAAAATTATTTTCTATAAAAGGAACTTATGTAGTATCGATTTTCTTAATTATATGTGGACTAATAATTATGTTTAATGTATCTATAGTGTCTTTAATAAAATCTATATTTACAAAACTAAAGAACTTTACATTTAAAAGAGAATTTAAAAAGCAGGGCATTACTGTTAATATAGATGAAGAAAAAGATGGTGAAACTGAAGAATTAACTAGTAGAAAAGTTATAACTAGTTTAGAAGAATTAGATGAGTCTAAAGATATTTCTATAGATGAAGAGGAAGATGTATCGACTATATCTTATGATGATGTGGTAGTTAGTAATTATGTGCTTCCAGATTTTAGAACACTTTTAAAGAAACCTAGTAAAATAAATGCTAGTGAAAATAGAAGTGTAGTAAAGCAAAATGTTGAAAAATTAGAAAGAACATTGAGTGATTTTGACATAGTTGGTAAAGTTGTAGAAATAAATATAGGACCTTCCATAACTCAATATGAAATTGAATTAAAAAGTGGTACTAAGGTTAATAAAGTGCTTAGTATTCAAAGAGAGATAGCACTTTCTCTTGCAGCAAAGGATGTAAGAATACAAGCTCCAATACCAGGAAAAAGTACAATAGGAATAGAACTTCCTAATAAGATGAGTGTAGGTGTATCTTTAAGAGAAATAATTGAGGATATTCCAAAAACACTAGAAAATAGTAAGTTAGCAGTCGCACTTGGTAAAAACATAATGGGTAAAACTATGTTTATGGAAATAAATAAAACACCACACCTCTTAGTGGCAGGTGCAACTGGTAGTGGTAAATCAGTATGTATAAATTCTATAATAACGACACTTCTTTTAAGATGTAAATCTGATGAAGTAATGATGGTTTTAGAAGAAAATAAAAAAGTTGAAATGAGTATGTATAATGGTGTACCTCATCTTTTGATGCCTGTTGTAACTGATCCTAAAAAAGCATCTATTGCTCTTATGAAAATGGTATCTGAAATGGAAAGAAGATATAATTTATTTGAAGATTCTAAGACAAAAAATATAACTGATTACAATAGATATGTAGAAGATAGAAGAAGAAACTTAAATGGCAAATTAGAAAAATTACCGTATATCATAATAATAATAGATGAACTTGCTGATTTAATGCTTGTAGCAGCAAAAGAAGTAGAAGATTCGATTTTAAGAATTACCCAAATGGCAAGAGCAGCAGGAATACATCTTATAGTTGCAACACAAAGACCATCTACAGATGTAATTACAGGTATAGTAAAAGCTAATATACCATCTCGTATATCTTTTGCAGTATCTTCAAGTATAGATTCAAGAACTATATTAGATATGACAGGTGCTGAAAAACTATTAGGAAAAGGAGATATGCTTTTTCTTCCTATGGGAGAAAATACACCTGTTAGAATACAAGGTGCATTCGTTTCTGATGAAGAGATAAAAAGAGTAATAGATTACACAGTATCACAACAAAAAGCGCAATATGATGATAGATTTAATACAGATACAAGTTCTATTCGTCATGATGATGAGGATACTGATTGTGAATATGATGATCCATTATATAAAGAAATAGTTGAATTTGTAGTAAAAACAGGTAAGGCAAGCGCATCACTTCTTCAAAGAAAATTCAAACTAGGATATAATAGAGCAGCAAGAATAATGGATTTACTTGAAGAAAGAGGAATAGTTGGTCCTCAAAATGGATCTAAACCAAGAGAAGTTTTAGTAAAATTAGAAGAGAAAGAAGATGATAATTAGTGAGAGGAGAACATTATTATTTAGTTCTAATAGGTAAGGATGGTACTAAATATAAAGTTTTTAGTAAACCTATTACATTAAGAACTATGGATGAAAGAACTACAAAATATGAAAATAAAAAAGAACTTATTTCTACAATATTACAAAATAAAAAATTAGATATGAAAGTAAGTGATTTTAAAAATGTAGAAATATGGATGGAACCTACAACTAAAGATAAATCGACATATAAAAAAGAAGGGATTCCACTATATAAAAAGGATTCTTCTGTTCTTAATATTGATTCAGTTATGGCTAAGTTTGAAGCAATGATATTCGATAGAAATTTTGCTTTACAATTTGTAAAAAAATACAAAAATGTAAAAAACTTTAAACCTATTGCAGAAGGAATAGAAGCACTAATAAAAAATAATGAAGATTACTCTGAACTTATGCAAACTTTTGCTGAAAAATTATTTAAAACATATAAAGGTGTAAGAAATATATATCTAAGTATGAAAAATTATGAAAAAACTAAAGATAAAAAAAGAAGTTCTAGTAAAGATGAAACATCTAGTAGACAAGTAGAAATAGATGAAAATGAAATTATAGAAGATAGATTAAGATATTTGAAAGAATATGAAAGAGAATTACTTGATATAGAAGATTTTAATCATCATAAAGACTTATCTTGTTTTGATGAACATAGAAGAATAAAATAATTATGGTGATAGTGTTAAAAAAATTTATTAGTTATTTAGATAGTGAAAGAGGTTATAGTAAGTACACTATCAAAAATTATGAACTAGATATATTAGATTTTATAAATTATTGTAAGTGTAATAAATTAGATGAATATAAACTTACATATAATGATGTTAAATCTTACTTAGTAAAATTATATGATAAGAATTATAAAGCAAAAACTATATCTAGAAAGATTAGTTCATTAAGAACATTTTATTCATATTTATACGATAATAATTTAATAAAAGATAATATATTTAAGTATATTTCACTTCCTAAAAAAGAAAAAATTCTTCCAAAGTATATTACAAATGAGGAAGTTACAGTGCTATTTAATACACCTGATATATCATCTCCTATTGGGCAAAGAAATAGGCTTATTTTAGAATTATTATATGATTCAGGTATAAGAGTAGCAGAGCTATGTAATATTAAATTAAGCGATATAAATTTAGGTAATAAGACAATAAGAATTTTAGGAAAAGGTTCTAAAGAAAGAATAGTTTTTTATGGAGATGTTTGTAAAGATATATTAGAATTATATTTAATAGAAGGGAGAAAAGCACTTCTTAATAATAAGAGTAATCCTTACTTAATTGTAGGATCTTACAAAAAAGATAAACCACTTACTACAAGAAGTGTAGAGCTTATCATAAATGATTTAATAGAAAAAGCAGCAATAAAAAAGAAAGTAACACCACACGTATTAAGACATACCTTTGCAACACATCTTTTAAATGAAGGATGTGACATACTTATAGTAAAAGAATTACTAGGGCATTCGTCACTCGATACGACAGGTATATATACACATGTATCTAATGAAAGATTAAGAAAAGTATATTTAGATAGTCATCCAAGAGCAAAATCAAAATGACATTTTAATATATAAATGATATAATGAATAATAGTAGGTGATAATATGTATAAGTTTAAAGTAGATATAGATAAAAAAGAATATAATGAATTTATAGAAAATTTTTCTATGGCACCTATTACACAAGATACTAGGTGGAAAAATGTTAAATCAAGTTGGGATAGTACTTTATGTGCATTATATAAAGATAATAAAATAGTAGGTGCATCTTTACTTTTAATTAAAACATTTCCTATGAATTTAAAGATGATTTATAGTCCTAGAGGGTTTCTTATAGATTATACGAATAAAGAATATTTAGAAGAATTTACTAAAGGAATAAAAGAGTATGCGAAAAAGATTAAAGCATTTGTAGTTAAAATAGATCCACAAGTAGCAATTAGTGAAGAATATTACGATACATATATGAAAAAAAGTGACAAGATATCTCCAAAAAATTATTCAAAAGATAATGAAGTAAAGATAAATAACTTAAAATCATGTGGATATATACATGGTGGTTTTAAAAAGAAAATGGGAGTATATATACAACCTAGATATAATATGGCAATAAGTTTAATAGATAAAGATAATAAATCTTTAACAGAAAGTGAACTTTTATCTAACTTTAAGAGAAATGCTAAAAGATATCATGGGGACTTTCAAACAAAAAGAGGAGTATCTTTTATATGCGTTCACGATAATTCTTATATAGATGATTTTTATAGAATAATAAAAAGTACTGAAGATAGGCAACAAATATCTTTAAGAAGTAAAGAATATTTTAAAAAAATAATGACATCTTTTAAAGATGATGCTTATATGTATATAGCAAGAGTTAATGTTAGTAAATTTGAATCTTTCCTAGAAAGTGAAATAAATAAAGAAAAAGATGAAAAGTTAGTAAAAAAATATAAAGAACAATTAGAAGATGCTAAAATAGCTAAAGAAAAATATGGAAATGAAATTTCAATTGCAGCAACACTTGCGATAACACCACCTAATAAAAAAGGTATAAAAAAAGTAGAATATTTATATGCTGGAACATTTGAAGAAGTATTTCCTTATTTAAACACTAATGCAAGCGTTCATATAAATAGTTTTATAGATATGCTAAATAAAGGATATCATTATGCTGATTTAGAAGGTGTTGAAGGTACTTTAGATGATCATTTGACAAATACAAAAGCAAAATATAATCCAATTTTATTAGAATATATAGGAGAATTTGATTTAGCTATAAATAAGTTTTGGTATTTTATATTTTCAAAGTTCACTGTACAATTAAAAAAAATATACAGATTAGTAAAAGGGAGGTAGTATGAAAAAGTTAAAAGTTTTATTATTAGTTATGCTTATTTTTGCAATCAATATAGTTGATTTTAAAAGTGAAGTAAGTGCAAAAACTATTGCAGAATTAAGAGAAGAATTAAGAAAAATGGAAGAGGAAGAAGAGCAAAATAATAGTAATATAGCAAAAACTGAAGCAGAAATAGAATCTATCAAAAATAAAGTTTCAGCTAATTATGCTACTATAGATCAAATTACTAAAGATATAATAAAGAAAGATGAAGAAATTGTATCTTTAGAAGAAGATATAAAAGAAAAAGATGAAACTACAAAGAAACTTATGTCATCATTACAGGCAACTAATGGTAATTCATTTTATATAGAATATTTATTTGGTGCTGATTCTATAACTGATTTTATATATAGATATTCTATAACTGAGCAGATAACAACTTATAATGAACGACTCATAGTTGAAATGAATGAGATGATAGAAGAAGCTAATCAAAAAAAGATTGAATTAAAAGAAAAACAACAAGAGTTGAATAAACAACAAGAAGAATTATCAGCTCAAATAACAGAACTTACTAATTCAAATGTAAAATTATATGAATTAGGTACAACTATAGAAGATGAAATAAAAAATGCTAAACAAGTAATTCAAATGTATGTAGATGCAGGTTGTGGGGAACACGAAGATATAAAAGTGTGTGCTAATAAACTACTTCCTTCAGATACTAAGTTTTGGAGACCTTTTGATACAGGATATGTTACAAGCGAATATGGATATAGAAACGCTATATATGTAGGTGATAAGTTAATTTCATCAGCAGGAATTCACGAAGGAATCGATATATCAAATGGATTAGGAACAAAAAACCCAATATACTCTGTTGCAAATGGTAAAGTAGCAGCAATATGGTATGATAGATGGGGTGGTAATCAAATAACTATCCATCATAAAATAAATGGTAAATCTTACTCATCATCATATGCACACATGAGTAAAATTACAGTAAGTAAAGGAGATATTGTAACAAAAGATACTATAATAGGATATATGGGAGCAACAGGTAGTGCTACAGGATATCACTTACATCTTGCTATTTCAACAGGACTTAGATTTACAGAATATTCTGGCTATAGTGCATATGTAGCAAGAACAGTAAATCCTAGAAATTTAATAAATTTCCCTAGTAGAGGATCATGGAGTGATAGAGTTCATTATTATAAATAAATATAGAAAATGGTGTTGTGTATGAAAATAGGAATAATATTTGCAATGAAAGAAGAATTAGATGCTTTAAAAGTATATCTAAATATTTTAAATGAATATACGCTATTTGACTTAAAATTTTATCAAGCAAAACTAAACAATATAGAATGCATATTAGTAGAAAGTGGCATAGGTAAAGTTAATGCAGCAAGAACTACACAAATTCTAATAGATAATATTAAAGTAGATTATATATTTAATATTGGTGTTGCAGGTGGCGTAGATGATGAAGTTAGCATTTGTGATATTGTAGTAGCAACTAATCTTGTACAACATGACTTTGATATAACAGCATTCAATCATGAAAAAGGATATATTCCAAATGTGGGCAAATATATTCCTTGTGATGAATATTTATTAAAACTTGCTGAGTCAGTAGATAAAGATCTTAAATTTGGTACGATCGCATCAGGTGATATTTTCTGCACAGAAATTGCTATGGGAAATAAAATAAATAGTAAATTTAATGCACTATGTGTAGAGATGGAAGGAGCAAGCATAGCACAAGTATGTTATCTTTGTCATATACCATTTCTAATTATAAGAAGTATATCAGATACTTTAAATGGTAATAATCAAATTGCTTTCGATAAATTTTTAAGTATTAGTTCAAAAAAAGTTGCAGAAATTATGATAAAACTTATTAGTAGGTTAGATATAGTAGAGTAGGAGGCACTATGAAAAATAAAAATGGGTTTACATTAGTGGAGTTAATAGCAGTTATAGTTATTATAGTTGTAATATTTTTGTTTGCATTTCCTAAAATATCTACACTTATAAATGAAGGTGAGAATACAAATATAAAGCTTGTAGAAGAAAGGATAATAGAATCTGCAAAAGAATATGCTTATAATTATAGTGATAATTTTTTTGCTACTCTAAAAGATGAGGGTGACACTAAAATTATAACAAAAGAAGAACTATTAAATTCTAAATTAGTTAGTTCTAGCGATATAGAACAAATAGAAGAAATGTTTGGTGTTAAAGTAGAACTTACAGAAAATGATCAATTTGTATATACAATTGTAAATAAATCAAACTGACCCCACTTATTGTTGAACTAAATGGGGGAGAAACTTCTCAAACTTTTATGGATACATATTCATACTTAACTACAATAACATTGTTAGATCCAATCAAATCTAATAGTGAATTTGTAGGGTGGCAAATAGTAAAAGGGGATAGTATACTAAATGATAATACTTTAATAATAGGAACTTCAGAGACAATTCTTTATGCAATGTGGGAGTCTAGGGTTAGCCTAACAGTTAATTTAGGTGGAGGAACATCATCACAAAGTTTCAATTCAGCATATGAATCAGGGACAATATTGACTTTAGAAACACCTACTAAGGAAGGTCATACATTTCTTGGTTGGGAAGTAACGAGTGGCAATAGTATTGTTAGTGGAAATAGTTTTACTATGGGAAGTGAAGATACAGTTATAAAAGCAAAGTGGGGTATAAATACTTATACTGTAACTACAAGATACATTTATTATTATTTAAATACTACATGGATACAATATGATACAAGAACTGATAGTGCAACGTATGGCTCATCTTTTTCACCATATAATATAGCCGCTCCTATTGGATATTATGCTGCAAATTATTATAGTTATCTTGATAGTTCAGATAATTATATAGGCTCTGGTACGATAGGTAGTGATTCTTTTACAGTAACTAAAGATACGTTTGTTAATGTTCATTATTATCCAAACACCTATACAATAACATATAACTTAAATGGAGGCACTAATGGAAGTAGCGCCCCAACAAGTGGAATATATGGAAGTACTGTAACAGTAAGTAATCCGATAAGAGAGGGTTATACATTTACAGGTTGGACAGCATCAGGAACAGGGGCATCGTTAAGTGGAACAAACTTAACTATAGGAGCAAGTAATATAACATTAACAGCTAATTGGAGAGCACAAAGTTTAATTTTAGCATATAGTTGTGCTAATGAAAGCATTGGTACAAGTCCAAATTTTACATATACAGGAAATTGTGCAGTAATTGATGATGGAAACAATAATTGGAGAGTGAAATTTTTAACTAGCGGAACGCTAACTTTCCATAATCTTATTAACGCTTCTAATGGAATAGATGTATTTTTAGTGGGCGGCGGTGGTTCTGGTGGCTCCGGTATAGTCATCATCCGTAACGCAAGATAACAAGTAAAAAATTCAATACGATTTTGTATTGATTTTTTAATTTTACATAATTTATGTAAAGTCGAATAAAATATTATTTAATATTATTGTATTTCATTGACAGGTCGAACAATAAGTAGTATTATTGTGGTAGACAGTGGTTAAAAGTGGAAGAAAGTGGGGCGTAAGTTATGTTTATTGGAGAATATCATCATAATATCGATGAAAAAGGTAGACTGATTATGCCTTCAAAGTTCAGAAATGATTTAGGTGAATCATTCGTAATTACAAGAGGTATCGATACATGTTTATTTGTTTACCCACTTGAAACATGGAATCAAATTACAAGTAAATTAAATGAATTATCTTTCACTAAAAAAGACGTTAGATCTTTTCAAAGGTTTTTTTTGTCTGGTGCCACTATTTGTGAATTCGATAAACAAGGTCGAATTAACATCACATCTCCACTTACCAATTATGCATCTTTAAATAAAGAATGTGTAATTATTGGTGTTAATGATCGCATAGAAATATGGTCAAGAGACAATTTTGATAGCTTCTTAAATGATAATTTTGATAATATATCAGATATAGCAGAGAACTTATTTGAGGTATAGTATGCATATAAGTGTATTAAAAGAAGAAGCAATTGAAGGACTTAATATCAAAGATGGACTTATATATGTCGATTGTACGCTTGGATATGCTGGTCATAGTGGGGAAATCCTCAAAAAGAATAAAAAGGGTTGGCTTTATGCCTTTGATCAAGATAAAGAAGCAATAGAATATAGTAAGGATAAACTTAGTTCTATTGGTAATAATTTTGAGATAATACAATCTAATTTTGTAAATTTAAAAGAAGAATTAGAAAAAAGAGGAATAAAAAAAGTAGATGGAATACTATTTGACTTGGGTGTTTCTAGTCCTCAACTTGATAATAAAGAAAGAGGTTTTAGTTATCATCAAGATGCAAGACTAGATATGAGAATGGATAAAAGTAATCCGATTTCTGCATATGAAGTTGTAAATAATTATAAAGAAAGCGATTTAATTACAATATTTTATAAATATGGAGAAGAAAAATACTCAAAAAGTATTGCAAGAAAGATTATTGAATATAGAAAAAATAAACCGATTGAAACTACTTTAGAATTAGTAGAAAAAATAAAAAGTGGTGTTTCTGAACAATATAAAAGAGAAACTCATCCTGCAAAAAGGGTGTTTCAAGCAATTAGAATAGAAGTTAATAAAGAATTAGAAGTGTTTGAAAAAGCACTTAAAGATTCAATTGACATTTTAAATGTTGGTGGAAGAATATGTGTTATAACATTTCATTCATTAGAAGATAGAATTTGTAAAGACATTTTCAGAAAAAATAGTGAAGTAAATAAAGTATTTAAAGGATTACCAACAATTCCTTATGAATATTTACCAAGATTAAAAATTATAAGTAAAACACTTCCAAGCAATGAGGAAGTAAATCTTAATAATAGGGCAAGAAGTGCTACATTAAGAATTGCAGAGAAAATTAAAGAGTGAGGGATAATATGAGAAAGAATAAAAAGCAAACTTTAAAATTATTTAGAATAGAAAAGATGTTAATAAAATGTTGTACAATTTTATTAGTAATTTTTCCTGTTACAATTGTTTTAAGTAAAGCAGCTCTTTCTAATATAAATCTTGAAGTAGAAATTTTAAAAAGAGAGATAAATACTCAAAAGAATTCTAATGAAAGTTTAACTATGAAAGTAAATGAATTAAAATCTCTTGCAAATATCGATATGGTTGCAGAAAGTGAAGGTTTGAGTTATAATAGTGATAATATAATAGTTATAAATAGCAATTAGAGGTGACTTATGAAAAAGAAGGTTAATGTTAATAAAATAAAGTTGAATAAACTTATATTGATATTTATACTTCTTTTTTTGGTTGTAGCAATTGGTAGAATGTCTGTACTTGCTTTATCAAGTGAAATAGATGGTGTAAATATAAAAGAATTTGTTTCAAATAGAAATACAAGAAAGAAAACTGTGTATGCAAAAAGAGGAACTATATATGATTCTGTTGGAAATACTCTTGCACAAACAGTTAATTCATATACAGTTATTGCATACCTTTCAGAAAGTAGGAGTAAAGGATTTAAAACACCACAACATGTAGTTGATAAAGAAAAAACTGCAAAAGAATTATCTCCAATACTAGGAATGAGCGAAGAATCTATACTCTTGTTATTAAACAGAAATGCTTACCAAGTAGAACTTGGCCCAGGTGGAAGAGATATTACTGAATTAAAAAAAGAACAAATTGAAGAACTTGAACTGCCAGGCATATCATTTATTGCATCATATAAAAGATATTATCAAAATGATGATTTTGCATCTTATATTTTAGGTTATGTAAAAACTACCGAATCTGGAGAATTAGTAGGTGAAATGGGAATAGAGGCATATTATAATGATATGCTTAGAGGTGAAGATGGTTATATTATATATCAACAAGATGCATATGGATATAAAATGCCTAATACTAGTGAAGAAGTTAAAGAAAGCGTTGATGGTGTCGATGTATATTTAACTATCGATAGTAATATTCAATTCTTTGCTGAAAAATATACTAAAGAAGCATATGAAAAATATAATCCGGAATGGGCTATTACAGTAGTTGCAGATGCTAAGACAGGTGCAATACTTGCAAGTACTTCATATCCTTCATTTAATCCAAATATTAAAAATATGACTAATTGGTTAAACCCACTTGTTTCATTTTCTTTTGAACCAGGAAGTACAATGAAGACATTTACATATATGGCAGCAATGGAAGAAAAAGTGTATAATGGTGATGATACATTTCAATCTGGTTCAATAAAGATTGGTAAAAATGAAATATTTGACTGGTTACCAGAAGGTTTTGGAGAAATCACTTATGATGAAGGTTTTGTACTATCATCTAACGTAGCAATATCAAATATAACAAAAAATCATTTTACTGCTGATAAACTACGAGAATATTTTAAAAAGTTTGGTTTTGGCTCAAAAACAGGGATAGAACTTCCTGGCGAATTATCAGGAATGCTCAATTTTAAATATGAAGTAGATGTTGCAAATGCTGGTTTTGGACAAGGTATAACGATTACCCCAATTCAAATGATACAAGCACTTACTATGATATCTAATGACGGTGTGATGTTAAAACCATACATAGTAGATAAGATAGTAGATGCAGAAGAAGAGATCGTTTATCAAGGAAGTAAAGAAGAATTAGGAAAAAAAGTGTCTACAGAAACAGTTGATAACATAAAAGATTTATTATATGAAGTAATATATAATGATTTATATTATTCAACAGGTGCAGGTTATAAAATGGAAGGCTATGATATAATAGGAAAAACAGGAACTGCACAATATGTAAATGAAAGTACAGGTAAATATTATTTTGATACACTAAATTATATAAGATCATTTGTAGGAATGTTTCCAAAAGATGATCCAGAGGTAATCATATATTCTGTAATGAAAAGGCCTTATGAAAGTTCTAAAGGAATACAAGAAGTTGTAAGAGGTCTTGTAAAAGACATAGCAAATTATAAAAGTATATTTAATCCGAACTTAAATGAAGATTTAACTACATATGTAATGGAAAATTATTTGAATAAAAATGTTGATGTGGTAAAAAGTGATTTGGAAAAAAAGTTTAGTGAAGTAATTATAATTGGAAATGGGAATAAAATTATAGATCAATATCCAAAAGTAAATGTGAAAGTATCAGCTATTGAAAAAGTGTATTTAGTTACTAATGGAGATGAAATAACAATACCAAATATGACTAATTGGTCAAGAAGAGAATTAGATATATTTACAGCGCTAGCAAATATAGAGTATAAATATGAAGGAACAGGATATATATATGAACAAAATATTGTTGATGAGGTATTAAAAAAAGAAGATATATTAGAAGTAAAATTGAAGTCCAAAATAAAAAAAGAAGATAAAATAAAGGATAACAATTAAAGATAAAGTCTTGATTATATAAAGTATTTTGGTTTTGTCAATAAAAATGTGTAAGTTGTCTATTATTCCTATATAGAATTACCAGTTGTCAAAGAACTTCTTATTTTGTTATCAACAATATAATTTCAAATAGAATTTTAGTCAAGGCCAGCACAGCTGTTCAATTTAGCCTTGATTAAAATTTTTTATTTGAAA
>CALVQZ010000139.1 GCA_944358275.1 uncultured Bacilli bacterium | reverse complement strand
CAAACAATTACGCCTAATTTATTAATTATAATAGCAGAGCCAAAACAGCATTTTGAGATGTTGGGTTTTTTAATGGATTAAGAAAAAAACTTGTTATTTTTGATTGTTTATTGAGATAAATATCATATGTATTGGTGTTTTGAAAATGTTTTTTTATTATTTTAATTGTCATATCTATCTTTATTTATTTCTAAGTACTGCATTATATTCTTCTTCTACATTTTCTATTATCATATTAAATGAATTTATTACTTCTTCTTCAGTTAATGTTTTAGTAGAATCTTGGAAAGTAATTTTAAATGCTATTGATTTTTTACCCTCTTCTATATTGTTAAATACATCGAATACATCAACATTAGTAACTATTTTTCCACCTTTTTTACTTATTGTCTTCATAACATCTATTGCATTTATACTATTATCTAATATAAATGCCATATCTTTTACTACTGATGGATACTTAGGTACTTCTTTTGATTTTATTCCTTTTATTTGAATATTGAATAATTTATCTAAGTCTAATTCTAATACATAAACATCATATTTACATATATTTGGATGTGGTTTACCTAAGTAACCCACTACTATGTTATCTACAAGTATATTCGCACTTACTCCTTTATGAAGTGATTTTACGATATTTTCTTGCGATAAAGTGTATCTTTTTATTAAACCTAAATATGTTAATAAATTTTCAAGTACTCCTTTTAGTGTGTAAAAATCACAAATCATTTTTCCATTCCAAGAGTTTTCTATGTAACTTCCTGTCATTAAAATTGATAGTTTATTCACTTCTTTATAATCTTCATCTATATAATATATTTTGCTTGTTTCAAATATGCTTACATCTTTTATATTTCTTGAAATATTATAATCTGCTACTTTTAATAAAGAAGGTATTAGACTATATCTCATTATCGATTTATCTTCTGTAAGAGGTGACAATGTCTTTATGTATTCAAAAGGTTTATCTTTAAATAGTTCTATTTCTTCTTTATTTATTAAAGAATAGGTTATAACTTCGTTTAGACCAAGTGAATATAATCTATTTTTTATATCTTTAATATACTTATTTTTTGCAATATATCTACCTCTTTTAATAGGTACAATAGGAAGAGTACCTTTCATATTTTCATATCCGTGTAGTCTACCTACTTCTTCTATTAAATCTTCTTTTATAGATATATCTAGTCTTCTTGTAGGGACATAAACCGTATATACATCGCCATTTTTTTTATAAGTAAATCCTAATCTTGTAAAGATATTTTCTACTTCTTCTTTTTGTACTTCCATTCCTAATACTTTGTTTATCTTATCTATAGTTATTTCTATCTTTTTATCATCTAAGTCTTTGTTATTAAAACCAACTATTCCTTTTAATACACTACCATTTGCATATTTATCAAGTAGATATGCTGCCCTATCTAGTGCTTCTTTTGTTCTATTTGGATCTATTCCTTTTTCAAACCTCATAGATGATTCGCTTCTTAATATTTCTTTAGATGTGTATCTAATATTATATGGGTTAAATATTGCACTTTCAATTAAAATATTTTTGGTGTTTTCTGTTACCTCAGTATCAAGGCCTCCCATAACACCTGCTAGTGCGATTGGATGATATTCATCACAAATTACTATATCTGTTTCTTTTAAAGTTCTTTCTATATTATCTAATGTTGTTATTTTTTCACCATTAGTTGCTTGTCTAATTATTACTTTGCCACCTACTTTATCTAGGTCAAAAAAGTGAAGTGGTTGTCCATATTCTAGCATTACATAATTACTTATATCTACTACATTATTTATTGGTCTTATGCCTGATGACATAAGTCTAGATTTAATAAATTCTGGACTTTCTTTTATAATAACATTTTTTACTATTCTTGAAGTATATGCATAACAATTGTTAGTTTTATTTTCTATGTCAATGTAATCTTTTGTTTTTTCTTCTATTTCGTTTAGTTTATTTGTAGGTATATTTACTTTCTTACCATAAATTGCTCCAACTTCATATGCCATACCTAACATACTTAATAAATCACTTCTATTTGCTGTAAGTTCATAGTCTATATATGTATCATTTAATCTTAGATATTCTTTTGCATCTACTCCAACAGGAGCATCTTCATTAAGAATGTGTATACCTTTTTTATCTTCTTCTTTTACATATTTGGATTCTAAACCAAGTTCTGCAATAGAACAAATCATACCATTTGATTCTACTCCTCTAATTGTTGTCTTTTTTATTTCTCCACCTGGTAGTTTAGCACCTATTTTTGCTACTATAACCTTTTGATTAACATCTACATTAGGTGCTCCACAAACAATCTTGTATATTTTATCTCCTAAGTCAACTTCGCATACATTTAAGTGATCAGAATCTGGATGAGGAGTTTTTGATATGACTCTACCTATTACTAAGTTAGTTGCTG
Source organism: uncultured Bacilli bacterium (assembly GCA_944358275.1). Lineage (GTDB taxonomy): Bacteria > Bacillota_I > Bacilli_A > RF39 > UBA660 > CAG-1193. Next base: position 2,796 of record CALVQZ010000139.1, on the reverse strand, counting down.
GACATAATTCTGTGATACTATCATATTCATTACCAACAGAAAGCATCTTATCAGCAATATTTTTTACATCATCTTCTACATCGACTAATTCTTTTAGCCACTTATCACTAACTCTCATAAGTCCTCCTTTTCAATTCTATCGAATTCTTTTAAAAATCTTAAATCATTAGTATAAAAATTTCTTATATCACTTATTCCATATTTAAGCATAGCAATCCTTTCTGGACCTACACCAAATGCAAAACCTGTATACTTATTACTATCATATCCACACATATTTAATACATTAGGATGTACCATACCTGCACCTAGAATTTCAATCCATCCTGTATTTTTGCAAATATTACAACCTTTTCCATTACAGTTTGCACAAGTAACATCAACTTCAATACTTGGTTCAGTGAATGGAAAGTGACTTGGTCTAAATCTGATTTCTCTTTTTTCACCAAACATTTTCTTTGCAAATATTTCCAGTGTCCCTTTTAAATCAGACATAGATATATTCTCATCTACAACGAGTCCTTCTATTTGATGAAATTGATGAGAATGAGTCGCATCATCGTTATCTTTTCTATATGTTTTACCAGGACATATTACTCTTATTGGTGTTTTTTCCATATTTGCAAGCATCGTTCTTACTTGAATGGGTGATGTTTGTGTCCTAAGAAGTGTATCTTCAGTTATGTAAAAACTATCTTGAGTGTCTCTTGCTGGATGCCCTTTTGGTAAGTTTAGCATTTCGAAATTATATAAATCACTTTCTACTTCTGGGCCATCTAATACATCATAACCCATCGATATAAATAAATCTTCTATTTCATTTATTACTTTAGTTATTGGATGAATACCACCAACTCTTATTTTAGTTGCAGGAAGTGTTACATCTATCTTTTCTTTTTCTAATTTTTCTTCTAATAATTTTTTTTCTAATTCTATTTTTAAATCAGATATCATATTTTCAACATGAACCTTAAATTCATTCATCAGTCTTCCACACTCTTTTTTCTCATCTATAGATAAATCTTTCATGTGTGATGAAAATTCTTGTACTTTACTTTTTTTACCTAAATATTTAACTCTTATTTCGTTTAGTTCATTCATAGAATTAACACTTGATATTTCTTTTTCAAATTCTTCTTTTAATATCTTTAAATCTTCTATCATGTTTCCTCCTTAAAATTAAAAAAATCTATAATCTAAGGGTTCAATAGAACGGTACCACCTTAGTTCATAGATTCTATGCACTCTAATCTTAACGCGATTTAACGGCATATTTTATATGCACTCATTTGGCGAATTCATAAATAGTTACTACTCTTTTACACCTACCAAGAGCTCTCTATAAGCACTTATTTATTACTACTCCAACTTCTTTGCTTTCAAAAAGTATTATAGCATATTCCAAATATAATTCAAGATATTGCAATATCAAAATTTGACAAAATTAAAAAAATATGTATAATACGTGGCAAAAGTGAGGGGTTAATATGATTAGAAAAGATGATTATAATGTGTTTTTTACACCAATAAAGAAAGAAAGAGTTATAAAACCAGTAAGCAGTATAGATAAATTATATTCGCTTATGGCTATTGTTATGGGCTTAAGTAACAAATTTAATCATGGTTCAATTCCATATAAATGTACACTTAAAAGAAGCGAACACTATGGAAAGATAGTTGGAATATCTTCACTTGATAAAAAAATAATATTTAGGTTAGATTATGATGAAGAATATGGCGTACACTTAAATTATGCTAACTATCAATATGGTAAAAAAAACCCTGTAAAAATTCTTATTCCAGTTGAAATTAAAGAAAAGGAATATCATAAGGTAATTAAAGGATATAATAAGTCAAGATAGATAAACATCTATTTTTTTTATATTTAAAACTATGTAATCATCCTATTTCACACTTAAAAGTGAAAAATAGTTTTTTATTTTTGTTTCATTTATAATTGTAAAGGATAATATAGAATTGAAAAAACAATCTAGAAACTAGACTGCTAAAAAAGAATATATTATTATTTTACATAATTATCTGATACATTTACTTTTCCTAAATCCATTTCAAATATTACATCACATAGATCTTTAATATCTGATTCTATATGTGAAGCAATTATAATTATTTTATCTGACTTAATTTTCAATAAATAATTTTTTATTTCTTGTATACTTGATTTATCTATTCCATTAAAAGGTTCATCTAATATTATTATTTTAGGATTTTCCATTAAAACAGATGCAATTCCTAGTTTTTGTTTCATACCTAATGAATATTTACCAAATTTTTTATTTTTTTCATTTTCTAAATTTACTAATGACAATGTATCTTCAATTTCTTTAACTCCAACAATTTTCTTTATATCAACTAACATTTTTAAATTTTCAAATCCTGATAATGAATTTATAAAATTTGGTTTTTCAATAAGTGCTCTAGTCTCTGGTGGAAATGTTTTTGATTTATATATATCAATATCATTAACAATTACTTTCCCACTTGTTGGTGTCAAAAAACCACATATTGTTTTAAATAACAAGCTCTTGCCACTTCCATTTCTTCCAACTATTCCATAAATTTTACCTTCTTCAAAATTTGGTAGTGTGCAATGTTTTTCACACTACCAAAACAATTATTTTACTATTTTCTCTCCATTAAACAAATTGTTTCAACGTGATGAGTATTTGGAAATAAATCAAATAATTTAATGCTTTTTAATACATATTTATCTTTTAAATAATTTATATCTCTTGCTAAAGTAGTTGAATTACAAGATACATATATTATCCTTTT
>CALVQZ010000138.1 GCA_944358275.1 uncultured Bacilli bacterium | reverse complement strand
ACCTACTGATTACAAGTCAGTTGCTCTACCAATTGAGCTATTTCGGCACATGGTGGAGGATATAGGACTCGAACCTATGACCCCCTGCTTGTAAGGCAGGTGCTCTAACCAACTGAGCTAATCCTCCAAAACTTCAATTGACGTATACAAATATAACATTTAAAACAACATTTTGTCAATACTTATACTCCCATTTCTTTAATTTTTTCTTCGATCCAAGCATCTAAATTAGCTTTTAGCGGTAAAAAGCCAGTGCCTCTTTCTTTAATTTTAGACTTATTATACCTCTTATTTATCCTATAATCAATATCTTTAATAGATAATTTAACATGATTAGTATCTTCATCTACCTCTAAAACCTTTACATATATCGTTTCTCCTACTTCACCATATAAACTAACATCTTTAACAAAATCATTAGATATTTCTGATATATGAATAAGTCCACTATAAAAATTATCTAAATTTACAAAAATACCATATTTTTCAACGCCAGTTATATTTCCTTTTACTATCTTCCCAACTTTATACTGTGCCATATATAGCCACCTCATTACAATTATAGCACACTATAAAGTTAAGAGGCAACCAAAATCATTTTCATTTTTTGTATTCAAATATCTTATTTAGCTAAATATATTTAATTTACATATTTACTAAATAATTGTATAATTAGATAGGTGATTTAAATGAATGAAAAGCAAATAGAAGAAAAAGTTAAAGAAATACTTGATAAAATTAAACCTTTTTTAGTTAATGATGGTGGTGATGTTACTTTTATAAAATATGAAGATGGAATAGTATATATTAAATTACTAGGAGCATGTGCAGATTGTCCTATGACTGATAATACTGTTAAAGAGATGATCGAGTACACACTAACATTTGAAATTCCTGAAGTTAAAGAAGTTATAAATGTCATCTAACATTTGTTATCCAACTTATACTAGGTAAATTATAATTTTTTATCATATAGCTTACTAAGTCTTCAATATTTGAAGATTTTTTTGTTATTTTCATAATTGTATTCTCATTTAAATTATCTTTGATAATATTGTCAAAATTATCAAAGTAATATGATGGAAATAATAATCTTGATACAAATAATGATAGATTTAATTTATCAAAGTAATAATAATTAAAAATTTGATTAACTATTTTTTTATATTCAATATCATTTATTACACAATCTTTAATATATTCGGCAAAATCTCTTACTTTAAAGTCAACTATTAAATTAAGTGGATTATACAAGTCAAATAATGTTGAGTTTACACCTATTCTTTTATGCATAATACCTATTTGAATAATATCATTATTAAAATAAGATAAATTTTTATAGTATGCAATTGCATTCTCACTTAATCCTAAGTAATAATCTATTGTACTATATAGAAATGGATATTTTTTTATTAAATGACCCATTTGATATTCTAAATAATCAACTTTATTTTCCCAAAGTTTTGACCAATCAGTCCTTACTATTTTTTGATAATTTTCATTTATATAATTACTATTTAAAAAATAACATATATCATCTATTGATACTTTTTTGTTCTCATTGACATATACTCTTAATAAAATGTAACTATTATTATTAAAATTACATAATATTTCATTAAATCTATTGTAAATAATTTCATGCACTAATGAGCCTTGTTCTATCATGTATTTATTTAATTTAACAAGTTCATCAAGTTCATCAAATTCTCTATTGTATTCTATTAGATAATATTTTTCACTATCAACATAAAACAAATAACCTAGTTTATTTTCAGTAATTGTGGGTGGATAAATACCATAATAATAATTTATATAATCTAACATATTCACCTCTTTATCAGTAAATTAAATTTATACTACATTTTATGTATAATTGTTTAAATTTTTCATATATATTACAAAAGAAAAAAGAGAATTTTCATCTCTTATTTTGCTTCTTCAACTGCTCTTGTTTCTCTTACTACAGTTATTTTTACTGTACCAGGATATTGCATTTCTTCTTCTATTCTATTTTTTATGTCTCTTGCAAGCTTAATGCTCTTCATATCGTCTATTTCTTCAGGTTTTACTAGTACTCTTAGTTCTCTACCTGCTTGTATAGCATATGATTTTTCGATACCATCATAACTATTTGCAATATCTTCTAATTGTTGTAATCTTTTAATATAATTTTCTAATGAATCGTTTCTAGCACCTGGTCTTGATGCAGATAGTGCATCTGCAATAGCAACTATTACTGATATAACTGAAGAAGGTTCAGTATCTCCATGATGAGATTCAATTGCATTTATTATTATATCATCTTCATCATATTTTCTTGCTAATTCTGCTCCTATTTCTACATGACTACCTTCAACTTCAAAATCGATTGCTTTTCCAATATCGTGAAGTAATCCTGCTCTTTTAGCAAGTGCTACATTTTCACCTATTTCAGCTGCAATAATTCCTGATAGGTGTGCAACTTCTTTAGAATGTTGAAGTGCATTTTGACCATAACTAGTTCTAAAATATAATTTACCCAAAACTTCTATTAGTTCAGGTGCCAATTTAGAAAGTCCTAGTTCAAATGCTGCTTGATTACCATATTCCATTATTTTATTATTAAATTCTTTGCATGTTTTATCATATAATTCTTCTATTCTTGCAGGATGTATCCTGCCATCTTTTATTAAAGTATCAATCGTTTGTTTAGCAATTTCTCTTCTTAATGGATCAAAACTAGATAAAACTATAGCTTCAGGTGTATCATCTATAATTAAATCGACACCAGTTACAGCTTCTATTGTCCTTATGTTTCTTCCTTCACGACCAATGATTCTACCTTTCATATCATCATTAGGTAGTGTAACTACAGACACAGTCTTTTCATTAGTAACATCTGATGCATATTTTTGCATAGTCATTACAAGCATGTCTTTAGCCTTTCTATCTATTTCTAATTTTGCTTCCATTTCTCTTTCTTTGATCATCGAAATAATCTCAGATTCTAAATCTGCCTCTACACGTTTCATAATCAAATCACGTGCTTTTTCTTTTGAAAAACCAGAAATACTTTCTAATAATTCAAGTTCTTTTTTTCTTATTTCTTCCATTTCTTCTTCTGCTTTTTGGATTTCTTTTTGTTTTAAAACTAAAGAATTATCTCTTTCTTCTAGCATTTTATCTCTTTTTTGTAAAATTTCATCTCTCTTATCGAGATTCTTTTCCCTTTGTAAAAGTCTTTCTTCTAATTCCTTAACTTCTTGTTTTTTTTCTTTTATTTCTTTATCTGTTTCTAATTTTAATTTATGAGTTTCTTCTTTTAATTCTAAAATTGATTCTCTTTTTGCCTTTTCTGCATCTTTTTTTGCTTTTTCAATAATATCATCTGCTTTTTTTAATGCATTACTAGCTTTAACGTTAATATATATAATAACAGACGCTACTCCAATCGCTAATCCAATTACAGAGGTCAAAATGGAAAGTATAACATTTTCCATATTTCCTCCTTAACATAGTATTTATAAAACATACAATTATATTGTAAATTTGATTTAACACAATGTCAAGTAAAAATAGCATATTAAATTTTTTTACAAACTTAATGTAAAGAAGAAGCTTATTTTGCTTCTTCTTTAGACTCTTCTTTTTTCTTTTCAATATTATAGTGTTTTCTTAATTTTGTCTCTATTTCTTCTTTTAATTTAGTGTTTTCTTTAAGAAGTGCTTTTACATTTTCTTTTCCTTGACCAATTTTCTCACCATTATACGAATACCATGCACCACTTTTATCAATTATTCCTACATCGCTTGCTAAGTCTACAAGTTCTCCTTCTTTACTAACACCTTCTCCATACATAATATCT
>CALVQZ010000137.1 GCA_944358275.1 uncultured Bacilli bacterium | reverse complement strand
ATCTTTTACTAATTTCATTATATTTTCATCATATGAAATATATGGTGGATTACTAATTATTACATCGTATTTTTCGTTTATTTTTTCAAGTAGATTGCTATTTATAATTTTTATATCTAAGTTTTGTTTGTTATATTTTGCTACTTTTAATGCTTTTTTTGAAATATCAGATAATGTAACTTGTGCATCTAGTTCTTTTTTTAATGTAATACCTATACATCCTGTACCTGTTCCTATATCTAAAATTGATATTTTTTTATTAAATTTTTGTTTTATTATTTTTATTGTATTTTCTACTAGTTCTTCTGTTTCAAATCTTGGTATTAGTACATTTTTATTAACTTTGTATGTATATCCATAAAAATTCACATTACCAACTAAATATTGAACAGGTATTGTTTTTGATTTTTTTACTAATCTTAGTATTTTGTTTATTTTTAGTTTTGATATTTTTTGCTTATCATCTAGTTGTTCTTTATTTAGTAGTTTTTTGTATTTTATTAAATAATTAAAATTAGTAATATCTTCTTTATCTATTTTTTTTATAAGTTCTTTATAATACATTATTTTCTATTTTTCTCTTTTGGTCTTCTAGTATTAGTGCTTCTATTACTTCATCTAATTTTCCAAGCATTACTCTATCTAATTGCATTAAAGTAAAGTTAATACGATGGTCTGTTAGTCTATTTTGTGGGAAATTGTATGTTCTTATTTTTTCTGATCTATCTCCTGTACCTATTTTACTTCTTCTTTCTGCTCCCTCTTTTTCTTCTTTTTCTCTTAGTTTCATATCGTATAGTCTTGTTTTTAGTATTTTTATTGCTTTTTCTTTATTCTTTATTTGGCTTCTTTCTGTTTGTGAATATACGATTATTCCTGTTGGAATGTGTGTAAGTCTTACTGCAGAATCTGTTGTATTTACTCCTTGGCCTCCACAACCACTACTTCTTGTGATGTCTATTCTTACTTCATTCATATCAAGTTCAAAGTCTAATTCTTCTGCTTCTGGCATTACTACAACTGTTGCAGTTGATGTATGAACTCTTCCTTGTGTTTCTGTTACTGGTACTCTTTGTACTCTATGTGCTCCACTTTCATATTTTAGTCTTGAGTATGCTCCACTACCTTTTATCATAAATTCTATTTGTGCATAACCACCACTAGTACCTCTTACTTCGTTTATAACTTCGTGACTCCATCCTTTTGATTCAGCATATTTTATATACATATCATATAAGTCACCTGCAAAAATGTTTGCTTCATCTCCACCTGCTGCTCCTCTTATTTCTATTATTACGTTTTTCTCATCGTTAGGATCTTTTGGTATTAAAAGTATTTCTAACTTGCTTTCTAATTGTTTTTGTTCTTCTTCTAGTCTTACTATTTCTTCTTTTGCAAAACTTCCTAATTCTTTATCATTTTGCATTTCTTTAGCTTCTTTTATACCTTCTAGTACTACTTTATATTCTTTATATGTATTTACTGTTTCTTCTTTAGAACTTAATTCTTTTGATAATTCTAGTGTCTTTTTTATATCTTGAATTACTTCAGGTGTTGATAATTTTTCTTTTATTTCGTTATATCTTTCTGTAATTTGTTCTAATCTTTCTATCATATAATTAAACTCCTTTTACAGATTTTCCTCATCTTCTTCTAATTCTTCTTCATTTAATATTGTAAGATCTTCCATTTCATCATCAATGTCATCAATATCTTCTAATGTTTCAGTATCTTCTAATACTGCTTCATCTTCATATGTTTGTTCTTCTTCATCATCTTCTTCATCCATTTCTTCATATGTATCAATATCATCATCTAAATCATCTTCTATAATTATTTTTACTGAATGATTTTCTGTTATATCCCATTTACCATCTATCAATATGAATCTTTTATCTAAATTTAATGATGTATAAAAATCACCAATTAAATCTTCAACTATATTTTCTTCATAGTTTAATAAACTACATACATCCTTAAGTAATTCAAGTGTACTTAATACTTTTTTTTCTTCTTTAATGATATTATAAGCAATATCTAAATGTGATAGTTTTTCTAGTTCTTCGCTAGACATTTTTCTTATATTCATAAATAATCCTCCTACATTTTTTCTAATGCTTCTACTCCAATTAGATTTAAAGCATTTTTTATAGTAATTTTCACTGTTTTTATCAAATTTATTCTTTCTTGTGTATATTTTATATCATCAGATATAATTTTTTCATGTGCATAATATGAATGAAATAATGTAGCTAAATCGTATACATAATTTGTTATTAAATGCGGCATTCTTTTTTCTGCTGATGTTTCAACTACATTTTTAAATTCATAAACTTTATTTAATAATTCAAATGATTGATTGCTTGTAATTGTTTCATACTTATCAATTTTTGTAGTATCTTCTACATTTTTTAGTATAGAACATATTCTTGCATGAGCATATTGTACATAATATACTGGGTTTTCATTACTTTGTTTTGTAGCAAGATTTATATCAAAATTCATTTGTGTATCTAAACTTTTTGTAGCAAAAAAATATCTTGATGCATTTACTCCTACTTCTTCTATTAGTTCACTTATTGTAATTGTTTTTCCTGTTCTTTTACTCATTTTTATTTCTTCATTATCTTTTATCAATTTAACCATTTGAAGTATTTTTACATCTAATTTATCTTTATCGTATCCTAAAGCTTCTATAGATGCTTTTAATCTTGAAATATATCCATGATGATCTGATCCTAAAACATCTATTAACTCATCATAGCCTCTATCTATCTTATCTAAGTGATATGCGATATCTGGTACTAGATATGTGTATGAATTATCATTCTTTATTATTACTCTATCTTTATCATCACCATATTTTGTTGTTCTTAACCAGGTTGCATCTTCTTTTTCATAAATATTATCTTCTTCTTTTAATTTTTTTAGACATTCTTCTATTCTACCTGATTTTCTTATTTCTTTTTCACTAGTCCATACATCAAATTGTACTCTGAAATTTTCTAAGTCTTTTTTTATTCTTCCTAATAAAGTTTCTATACCTATATTTGTAAAAAATTCTAATGGTTCATTTAATTTTTTATCATTATGATTTTGATATATTTTTTCTGCTATTTCTATTATTTCTTTACCATAGTAACCATCTTCTGGCATTTCTTCATTATATCCACATAAATTTGAATATCTTACTTTTATTGACTTACCTAGATTATTTATTTGATTTCCACCATCGTTTACATAGTACTCTCTTGTTACATCATATCCTGAAAAACTCATTATTCTAGATAAATTATCTCCATATGCTGCTCCTCTTGCTGTTCCTACATGAAGTATACCTGTTGGGTTTGCACTTACATATTCAATGTTTATTTTTTTATTTTTTCCTATAGTGTTTTTTCCATAGTTTTCATCTAGTTCTATGATTGTATTTATACCACTTAATAAATAAGTTTTATTTAAATAGAAATTTATAAATCCAGGTCCTGCAATCTCTATCTTTTCTATTATATTATCTTCTTTTATATTAGTTACAATATTATTTGCTATTTCTCTTGGATTTTGCTTTAGTGTTTTTACAAGTTCCATAGCTACATTAGTAGAAAAATCACCATTTATCTTATCTTTTGGTATTTCAATAATATAATTTATATCAGTTATATTTATTTTACTTAGTGCATTATCTATAAGTTTTTTTAATAATTCTTTTGTGTTCATATAATCACTCCAATATTAGTAATTTGTATTCAAATGTACCTATTAAATTATCATCGTTATATAATTCATAATTTATATAAATTCTATTTTCTTCTATTTCTAATATCTTAGTATATACATCTATTTCTAAATTTAAACCTATAGAATTAACTTGATATTTGCATCTTACTTTTTCATTTTCTGAAAATACAAGATTTAAATCATAATCTTCATTTTTTCTTTCCATAGTTACTTTTTTATCATATAGTTGTATTTTTACTTTTAAATCTTCTTCTTTGTATTCTATTGTATTTTTAACATCATCATAATCTGCAAGTGCTTCTATAGTTGTATTTTCATTATCTGAATTAGATAAAATTGAATAAATTTTTATTTTTTCCATAACATCACCAAATTAACTATGCTACATTATAACATATTTTATATATTTTTACACAAAAATATTTTTTTGTGCTTTTTTCCATTTGAAAGTATATCATATTTTCTCATATATTGTTATATTTTTTTACTTTTTTTTCATAATAAAAAAGAATGAGGCGATATGATGAAATTTTTTAAGTTTTTATTAAAATCTATATTTGTATTTTTTATAGTCATTACTATAGTAGTTATTGGTCTTTATATTTATGCAGTTAATTTACCTAAAATTGATTTAAATAATGTAAATAATATTACGATATATGATAATAATGAAGAGGTTATTTTTAGTGGTAATGGTAATAAAGAATGGATTAGTCTTGAAGATATATCTCAAGATTTAATCGATGCGACTATAAGTACTGAAGATAAGAGATTTTATAGTCATCCTGGATTTGATTTTATAAGAATTATTAAGTCAATATATGTAAATTTAACTACAAAGAATTTATCACAAGGAGCGTCTACTATTACTCAGCAACTTGCTAGAAATTTATTTTCTAATTTTGATAAAACATGGGAAAGAAAATTTAAAGAAGCGTGGTATGCTTTTAGATTAGAGATAAATTATACGAAAGATGAAATATTAGAAGGATATTTGAATACTATAAATTATGGTAATGGTGTACTTGGAATTGAAAATGCTTCTTATTATTATTTTAATAAGAGCGCGAAAGATTTGAATTTAGCAGAAGCATCTATGCTTGCAGGTATTCCTAAGGCACCTAATGCATATTCTCCTCTTAATGATTTGGATACTGCTAAAAAACGACAAGTTGTCATATTAAATAATATGATTAAAAATAATAAGATTACTGAAGCTGAGAAAGAAGAAGCTTTAAGTGTTGAACTTGAGTATATTGGGAAAAAGCAAAAATTGAATTTGTCTACTTTAATGTATTATAAGGATGCGGTTATAAATGAACTTTATAGTATAGAGTCTATTCCTGAATCTTATATAAATAGTGGTCTTAAAGTATATACTGCACTTGATATAGATGCTCAAACTATATTAGAAAATAGTATGAAAAATAATATGACTGTTGATGAATTACAAGTTTCTGGTATAATGATGAATCCAAATAATGGAGATATTATTGCTCTTATTGGTGGTGTGGATTATGTTAAATCTGAATATAACCGTGCTATTTATTCTAAAAGACAAGTTGGATCTACTATGAAACCATTTTTGTATTATATGGCATTAGAAAATGGTTTTACTGCTTCTACTTCTTTTTTATCTGAAGAAACTACATTTACATTTAGCAATAACAATACTTATTCTCCTCAAAATTATGGAAGTATATATCCTAATGATAAGATATCTATGGCTGCTGCTATAGCGTATTCTGATAATATTTATGCTGTTAAAACACATTTATTTTTAGGTGAAGATATGCTTGTAGATATGGCTAAAAGAGTTGGAATAGATGAAGAGTTAATTGAAATACCTTCTTTGCCTTTAGGAACTATAGAGATGAATATAATCGATTATTTAGGTGGATATTCTGCTTTTGCTAATGGTGGATATAAGATTGAACCTCACTTGATTGAAAAAGTTGTAGATAGTAATGGAAATGTCCTATATGAATATAAGCATGAAAAAGAAAGAGTTTTAAATCAAAGTTTAGTATATATTTTAAATGATTTAATGACTGGTACATATGATTTAAATATGATTGATTATAGTTATCCTACTTGTGCTTCTTTAGTAAATAAAATTACTAATAAATATGCATTAAAAACAGGTACTACTGATACTGATTCTTGGACTATAGGATATAATAAAGATTTAATTGTTGGTATTTGGAATGGTTTTGATAATGCAAGAGATATAAGTATGAAAGTTATAAATATATCTAAAAATATATGGGTAGATACTGTTGAAGGATATTTTAAAGATAAGGATACTTCTTGGTATGAAATGCCTGATAATGTAGTTGGAGTTCTTGTTAATCCAATAGATGGCTCTTTAGCTAATGAAAATACTAAAAAGAAAAAGATTCTATACTTTTTAAAAGGTACAGAACCGATTAGTTAGTTATAAAATTGTTACTTTTCTTACTACGCTTGTTGCGTTAGAATATGAATATGTTACTTCATATTCTCCCTTTACAGAAGTATCTACATTTGATGAGATATTAGTACTTTCTAGTTCTACTAATCCTGTTTCTGGTACAGCAGCATAAGCACCCATTTCTGTATATGAATCGTTTTGATATAATGATATTTCTTTTGGTCCATTTATAAATATTACATTACTACCATCACCTACATATTTTGCTTTTAATATACCGTTTATTTCGGCTACTATTACTTTGTTAGATGTAGGTATATCATCTACATCTTTTTCTTTAATTAGTCCTGAATCGATTAAAATGCTTATAGTTATCGTGTCTACTTTTAAAGTATCTATGTTAGAAAGATTATTTCTATAGTCTTCTACATAAATTAAAGCAGAATTTTCTATGTTAGATATTTGCATTTCATTTCCAAATTCATTTGCATATTTTATATTTTTATCAACTTTTATTACTGCTATTGTCATAACTAGACTTAGTATTATTATTACTGCTAGTAATTCTACTAATGTAAATCCATTTTTATTCATATTTTTACTCCTTTTAATTCTTATATACTTAATTTATATGGATCGCTACTTGTTCCTAACCCACTTTCTATAAGGACTTCAGACTTTAGATATATTGAAGGCCGCACGCCGTCCGCACGGTTCGCGCTGCGGTTGCCAGCATAGCCAACAGAAAAGACACCCCACGCAACGT
>CALVQZ010000136.1 GCA_944358275.1 uncultured Bacilli bacterium | reverse complement strand
CTTTTGCATTAGAATGGTTAAGAGAAGAAAACGATTTAAAGATATATGATTCTGAACTAAAGATAAAATATGATCACTATATGAATGAGCAAAAGTCATCAAGTACAAGTGAATAAAAAGTGTGGTTTTCACACTTTTTTTATTTGTACATTAGATATGTAATATAATAACTTTAAAATTATATAAGTTGTGATATATCAAAAATTAAGTAAAATTATACACTGTCTTTACATAATTTGATAAAAAATATATTGTAAAATATACAATATTATTATACACTAGAATTGTAAAGGTGGTGGATATGCTTAAAAAGATAAAAATTATATTAGTTATGGTAGCAATATCATTTTCTCTTTCTATGATGAGTAATACTTACTCGAGATATGTAGCAAACACTACAGGTAGTATTGAAACTCCTCTTGCAAAATGGCAAATTATGGTTAATAATGAGGATATCCTAAATAATGGAAATGCTAGTATAAGTTTTACTCCAAATATTGAAGAAAATGTAAATGTAAAGGAAAATTCGATCGCACCATCATCAAGTGGTTATTTTGACATAAATATTGATCCATCTAATGTTGATGTATCGTTTAGTTATAGTATAAATTTAACTATCGAAAATGAGAATATTCCTGATTTATTGATTACAAAATATGCAATATTACCAGATGGATATGTTGAGGGAGACCCTCTTGATATAATAAATTTAGAAACTTATGAAATAACCCAAGATATGCTCTATAGTGGAGAATCCCCGTTTAGTAATTTTACAATAAGAGTTTTCTTTGAATGGTATGAAGGTGAAAATGAGCAAATGGATGATGCTGCTGATGCTAGTATCGGAGCACTTGCAGCAACTAATGATACTAAATTCATCGTATCAGCTAATATAGAATTCAAACAAAAAATATAGATAAAAGTCTATATTTTTTTCACATAAAAAAATGATAGTGATTATAAACCATTATCATTTAATTTTTCTTTTTCAGCAATAATGACTGGAACAATTTTACAAGTATTTGTTTTTAACTCTCCATATAATTTTGAATAACTATCATCAATCTTACTTATTGCAAAAGCATTTTCAGTATTATATTCTGTATTTGTCCAAAAGCAATTTGCAGACTTTAAGAATGGAAAACTAACACTTGAAAATTTATGATAGCCATTATAACTTATCACCTTATTTAATTCATTAGTTAATCTATCACTATTATTTATAGTACCAACTATTGAATCTGATAAATTTTCTCTTATAAGTTTAGTATCTATAATATCTCTTGATATTATATTTAAAATATCATTTACTAAAAGTTCTCTTGTTGTAACATTCCACGTACTCACTAATGAGTTATAAGCGCTAGAATAATCAGTGAATGTAGATGTCGTATATGTATTTAATGGATCTGGAAGTAAAGTTACAGTCGTATCACTTACTTTATTATATTCATCTATTACATAAGTTTTAATGCATGTACTAGATATACTGCTACATTTTTTACCTTCTTCTATATCATATAGTAATGATTTAGCAAATTGATAGTGTACATCTAATGCATCATCTTCTTCTATATATTGTTCTGCACTTAGTTTTAATGAAACTTGTATAGAAGATCTTATTTGATAAGAAGGATCAGCATTTAATTTTTCTTTTTCAGCTATATTAAATGCATTTGCTTTACTTCCCCATAGTGTATCAAGTTCATCATTATCTGAATCCATCGGCCATGAAATAGACACTACAAAGGTTGTCTCATCACCGCCTGTATATACTATATTATCTTTTAAACTTACATTTATTTTAAACGGATATTCGTGTGCTATTTTATCTTCAACATAAGGAGATGTAACGTTCGTATAATCGACTATATAATTATCTTTACTATCCCCTAATATTCTTGCTGATACAATTTCATAACTAACACTTGCAGTAGAATCTCCTAGATTCTTTATAGTAATTTCTTCAGTTATCGTATCCATTCCAGGATATAACTCAGAAAAAGAAATAGAAATATTATTTGAAACGATATCTCCATTTTTTGTTAGTTCGATATGCCATGCTTTAACATCAATTTCAGTAGACAAACTTGATAAGCCAGTATAACCAAACCAAGCAAAAGTAAGTGAAATGAATGAAACAGCCACTAATATAAGTGAAACTATATTGATTTTTATATAAGTTTTATGTCTTTCCTTCATATAAAATTCCTCCATTCATATATTCTTCTATGCGTTTCTTCTTTTGTCTTCTTTCTCAAGTAAAGTCATTATCATTTCGTATACTACTATCCCAATAAGTGGTATTATAATTAAAAAGTAAAAACCAGCTTTTGAACTTATAATTTTATATAACCACGATAAAACTACAGACTTATAAACAACTACTCCATATACTTGTTCTTCAGATACAATAGGGTCTTCTACAACACTAGATAACCCTTGTGTATGAAATAAATACTTACCATCTAAATCTTTCTCAATAGAGATAACTTGGTGTGTAATAACTTTATCTTTAACTTGTCCTTTAGTACCATAATAACTAATAGTGTCCCCAACTTTTATTTTAGAAGGATCTACTTCTTTAGAAAATAAGACATCTCCTATCTTATATTTGGGTTCCATACTTCCTGATACTACATTAAACATTCTATAACTGAAAAATGAAATCTTATTATCACTAAATCTTTGCAAACAAACAACAAGAACAAAACATATCAATATGACAAAGATAATTGCTTTTAGTGTAAACTTAACAAACTTAAATATTTTATTATCTACTAACTTTTTCATACTACAAATACTCTTCTAACCTTTCAATATAATCATTTATCGCATCTTTAAACTGCAACTTAACATCATCACTATCATGAGCCCTTTTATTTCTTTCTTCACTAATCGCATCTGCTACCATCTTAAGAATTTCTTCATCTGTTATTCTTATACCACAATCATATAATATTGAAACTATCCTTTTAATTTCTTCATTTATCATAATAAATGCATAATTTGATAGACACTCTTTCTGTTCTTTTTTTGTCTTACGAACTGAATCTAAGACAATATAATTATTCATAAAAGAATGATTTAATATACCTATAAGCATATCGTTACCCTTAGTATTCAATCCCTTTATTTGATTATCTTCATCTTCTTCATATTTTAATAAATATTCCCATAAATTTGTTGCAACTTTAAAATTTGGATTTTTCAATATAATATTTGTCTTTTTTATAGGTGGAATAATGAAATGAACATGAGCTTTTTTTAAAGCCTTTATCATTTCACTCTTATCCCAATTTGAAGTATATTTTTTTACTTTTGAAAGCCTTTTTCTAACTTCATCTATCTTATTATTAAATTTCTCATCATTGCTTTCTTTTAAATCAACCATAGAACTTATATTAACTTCTATCTTAATCTTCTCTTTAGATGCATAAGTACTACCTTCATAACTCAATAATTTATAATCATCTGCATTAAAATTATCTAATAATTTTTCTTTTTCCCTTATAAATCTATTTATCTTATCAAGTAAAGTATATATAAATCTATTTTCATAAATATTATAAGTCTCTTCATTTCTAATTTCTAATATCTTAGAAGGTTGAACATCATTATTTTCATCTAACTTTTCAATGTAAAAACTATGTTTTGCTAAATCTTTAACTGTATCTACATTAACTTTTCTAACCTTTTCTATTTTCATTACTTCTTCTTCTCTAATTAAGGTTAGTTTTGGATTTCTAATAATATTATCTATATATGGACAAGCCTCTTCTAATCTAGTAAGCCATTCAAAATCTAATACATCACTTGATAATTTTGATGTATATTTCATTTTAGAATCTATTTTATTAGAAAATTCTTCACACTTCTTTTTAATATCTTCACTAATATTTTCATCAAAAACTTTAGACACTTATAACACCCTCTTTATATCGATTTCTTTAATCTTTCTAAATATTGAATACATTCAATCATCGCATTATCACCAAATTCTTTGTTTAAATACGCTATAAAAGGATCGATTTCATCGTATATCAATGCTGTATTCAATTGTTCAAATTTACGAAGTATCTTCTTAGCAACAAAATAATCAATTGCAGAAACTTCATCGCCACCACATGCTACATAAACAGGAACAAAAGTATTCATTTGTTTCATAATACGGTTACCAAAAGATATTCTAAAATGTTTAATAACATAATCATCCATCTTATTTACTTTATCTATATTCTTATCACTAATTGGTAAATTAGTAATTGCTTCACTAAACAATTGCTCTAAGTAACTAGCGTTAATATTTATTGCATCTTGCTCTCTACAAGGGAAAGCTTCGGTTTTTTCATTTATGTCAAGTGGCATCGCACGATCATATACCTTATCTGATACCATAAATGTTGAATCATCATTATTTATTGTACCTATATACCACAAATTACCAGGCAATTTTAATTTACCATTATTTAATAATTTAGGATCATCTGGCCATGGATTAGGTACTAAATCAATAACCCATTCATCTTTACTTGGCATCTCAAGTATAGATAACATTTCAGCAAAATAATACTCAACTCTTGCAATATTCATTTCATCTAGTATGATTGTGTGAACATCATCATCAAACCTAGCAGAATATAATTCAACTAAAACTTTCGATTCACTAAACTTTTTAGTAAATTCATTAAAGTATCCTAATAACTCTGTTCTATCTCTCCATGATGGTTCTACTGACGCTACACAAGAATCCATACTTACAAACTTACCCCAAGCATATGCTAAAGATGTTTTACCAGTACCAGATATACCTTGTAAAATTACAAGTTTACCACAGGCAAGACCTCCAAAGAATGCTCTTAATATAGGTTCTGTGTAATATAAATGTAATTTACTTGCTGAATAACATCTAAAATTATCAAGTAATTCTGCTAATGTATAATTATTCGCATATTTTTTAGGTTTAAAATTATTAAACTTGATATCTAATGCACATAACTTAGGAAATCTAACTTTATCTAAATCTTTTCCTAATACATCATTTTCTTCATCTTTATTTTCATTCATCTCATCTTCACTAACTGTATTATCTTCATCTGGTTGCAATCCTAATTGAGAAACTTTCATTGCCATTATTTCATCTTTTTCTTTCATCAATCTAGCAACTTGTTCATTCAAATTACCAATTTCATCTAATAAATCTTCTTGATTTAATTTATTTTTTCTTAATCTTAAAGTTCTTCTTATTGCAAAATAAATAAGTAGGCAAACAAGTCCAATTATGATTAAAAGAACAACGATAGAAATAACAACTAACACCCATTCAAAACCTGAAAATTCTCCTTTATAATCATTTATAATTCTAGTATAAACTTTGATGTTAAAAATATCCTTAATACCTTCTAATAAGCCTTTAAAAATAGTTGCAACACCCTCAAAAAATACAGAAATAAATTCGTAAAAAAATCTTAAAAAAGTATTCATACCTTAATCCCTCCTATAATAATCTATCTTATCTAAAATATTATCAAATACAAATTTGCTATATATCTCTTCTGGTACAAAAGCAAAAACATTACTTATATCTATTTCAGATTTATTTATAAATATATAATCAGCAATATACAACACTCCATAATTCTCATAAAGAATTTTTACTTCACTATCATAAATTATAGAAAAAGTATAACCCTCTTGTTTAAACTTAGTAATAAGTTCAACATTCTTTAAAAAGTCATTTATAGAAACTAAAATTGAAATATGACTCTTACAATAACTATTACTAATTAAATTCAAAAATCTTTCAAATTTCTTTTCTTTCTCATACAAACTACTAGGTATATAAACCATATATTTTCTATTAAAATTAGAATCAATCATATCTTTTGCAATAATATTTAACAAAAGAGAAAATAATACTATAAACTTATCTTCAGCAACGATGCCTTCATTATATGTTTTATCTACTATATAATTACTATAGACTTTATTAAAGTTTATAGTATGCTCTAATCTAACTGCATAAGTATTTTTAATACTAGGTACTTTACTTAAATCTAGTTTAAATTCATTAGATTCTAACTTATCAAATAAATAATTTATTATACTTTCATATTTCTTCTTTATTTTAACTATTTCACTAGTTAAATACTTAATATTTGTACTATCAATATCACTAGAAGAATAAAACTTATTTAATGCAGTTTTATATTGATTATTCTCTACACTAGCTAAAAGCATAAACATATTTACATATTTGCTTATTTTATCACTATACTTAGTGTCACTTCCTGTATATTCACTAACCATTTTGCTTCCTAAACTCTTTATCATCTTTTCTACTTTAGAAGTAAATCTACTAATACTAGAAACATCTTCATCACTTATTTCATTAAAATATCTAACTTCAATAAATGCATTTATAAACTTCTCTTTTATCGTGTATTCATTTACAAGATTATGATCTTCTCCTTCAAAAAGATTCATAAGTTCAATTAACTCATCATGCTTTAAAGATACTATTTTTTCAATTATATTTTTAGCTTTCTTTGCCTTTATAGAATCATCATCTTTTAAATCATCTATATCATAATCAGAAGCACTATTCTCTTTCTTAATGTTTTCAATTTTAGTTTCTTTACTTTCTTCTACTATTTCTTCTTCTTTTTTATCTTTAGATACTTCTTTCTTAGTTTCAATTTTTTCTTCTTTCTTTTCCTCTTTTTCTATATTAGGTATAGACTCATCAACTATATCTTCTTCTTTACTTGAAGTAATATTAACATCCTCAGCATCTACACTGACAATTCTATAAATTGCTGTTTTCTCTACATCTTCTTCTTTATACGAATCATCTTCTCTTATAAAATCTCCTTTATCATCGTACAAAGTAGACTTTGAAGTAGTATCATCCAAACTTTCGTCAAATTCAAAAGATGTTTTAGATTTAACTAATTTTGAAATAAAATTTTTAAAATAACTTATAATTTTTTCCATCTTTTTCTTATACCTCGTATCATCATTATTTTTAAAAGTTAAATTTATCAAGAATAAAGTAATAATTACACAAATGAGTACCAGTGGATTAAATAAAGTCTTTCTAATAATTCCAAACCTAGGCAATACCTTAGTAACTTTTCCAATAATAGCATCTCCACTTATAGGGTCATCTTTTGAACCATTCGCATCACCCTTTGTTATATAAGTATTACCATGTATTTCTTTTACCCTATGAGTTATATAATTACCATTAGATTCATAAGTGACAATGTCATCTAACTTTATATTATCTGTAAGTTTAACTATTATCCAATCCCCAATATTTATCGCATCAGCCATGCTTCCTGTTTGTACTTCAAACATAGAATATCCAAAAAAATTAGCATATGGGCTTTTTAATATTTTAGTTTGAATATTAACATAAATTGAAGCAAGTAATATAATGCTAAATACGAATATCAATAGGTTCAAAAAATAATTAGAAATTTTTTTTATCATATCTTCCTTCTTAATTTTCACACTAACACATCCCACTTTACTACTTTCTCTAGCATAAATAAATTTTAACACAAATAACAACAATTTACAACAAATTTAATATAAAAAGGTATCAAAATTATATTAAAAAAATTATGTGCAAAGTTCTCCTAAAATTTAAAAAAGTAGACATATGCCTACTTTATGTTTTATTAAATAATATTATTCGTATTGTTCCCAAGCTCCACCAATTGTCTCACAAGCTAATTTTTCGCTTACATTACAATTAGTTCCAGTCCACATACCATTATTAGTCTTACAATCTTCTTCAGTTGTTGGAACTGTTCCACCTGTACATACACCAATTGTTCTAGGTCCTGCTGTATAAGTTCCACCTACAGCTTCACAGAATTTCTTACCATAACCTGTACATACACTATCAGCGTTATCCCATTGTCCACCAGCACCTGTACATTTAGGTTCATCAATATCTGCTACACCACTAAGGTCACAAACACTTCCATCTAGTGATGGTCCTGTATAATTAACATCAGCTTCAGTAAATCTTTCTTTAGTGAATCCAAATCTTACAGCAATTTGTTTTCCAGCAGCTGCAAAATCATAGTTATCTACATCTTGACCTTCAAGATAAATATATATTCTAACCTTAGTAATACTATTTGGAGCTAAAGTCATAAATACTGGTCTATCTACTCCTTCTTTCATCTTCTCTTCATCAGTAAAGTAATCATACTGAACTACTTTATAAGCTGTTTTATCTTCTGCAGCTTTATATGTAGCATAATCAGTATAAATAGAATCCTCTTCCTCAGTTGGGAAATATGTATTATAATTAGTACCATCATATGAATTAACAGCATCTGTTTCTAGTATTGCACCAGAGAATGCATAAGTATTGTAATATGTACCATCAACTAATTGACCACAATTTGTTTCCTTAGCAGTCTTTTGTTCTTCAGTTAATGGAGTAAATACATCCTTAGCTGTTCTTGCTAAGCAAGCAGTATTGTAATAATTGATAGCATTTTGCTCATGTGCTCTATCATTTGGCTCCCAAATTTGAGCATCTCTACAAATACCTGTTACATAGTTTGGATTTGTCTTTTCTACAGAAGAAGCACTATCACTACATGTAATTCCTGTAATTACTCCAGCATCAGTATTTGTTCCAATTACACGACCAATTTGTGCAAATGCAACTCTTACTGAATTTTCAATACCTGTGCCAGGAGTACCATCAGAACCAACAGTTACCTCTGATTCAGTTGTCAAATATATAGCTTCTTCTTGAGCTTCATTTAAATCTACATAATATTTTGAACCTGTATAGTTCTTAATGAATAAATCAAATGCAACATAGCCATCTTTTTCTTCAGTTTCTAGATTGTTAATTTGATGAGACATAACTCTATATCCGCCTGTTGCCATAGTCAAACTTGATTTTTCATATAAAACCATTCTTGAAGCAACATTATTCATATCACCAACAGTAGAAATAGGAACTAAACCTTCGCCACCCCAACTATTTGTATTGCCATCATAAGCAGTCGCATAGTTGTCTTTATTTATTGTGACAACATTATCCCAATTCTCACCATCAATTGATAATAATAAGCTATCTGCAGCTTTTATCTCTACATCAAAAGTATTAACTCTAACTGTTTGTAAACCTACGAACCATGCATAAGTTGACACAGTTAAAATTATTGCAGTAAACGCACATAACATTACGAGATTAGACGCACGTCTGTTACGCTTCTTATTATTTTTTTGCATAAAATACCTCTTTTCCTTTCAATAAAATATATCCACTTATAAAAATTATACATGCCGGGGAATATAACATTTATAAGGTTATTATAGATATAAATTTAGAAATTGCATGAAACTACCTTCTACTATCTATAATATACATTTATATTTTAGCACATCAATAGAAAATGTCAATATATTTTGAATATTGTCGAAAATATTTGTTGTAGGTTTTTCAAACATAAGTGACACAGTCACGACAAACCAACTATAGATTATTTTAACTTGTTAAAATAATCACGAAGCAATTCAATTGGAGATTTCCAATTAAGTGGTTGCATAGGAAAATTATTGTATTCGCT
>CALVQZ010000135.1 GCA_944358275.1 uncultured Bacilli bacterium | reverse complement strand
ATATGCTAGTTATACTCTATTATTTCTAATCAAAAATAATTTCATCTTAGTTATATTAACTTCATCTATTAAATCATCAACAAATTCAAATAAATATACATAATCCATTTTTATCACCCATCATTATAATATCACACCATCTTAATATTTTTATTATATCACCAAAACAATGACAATAATCGACAAATGATATTAAAATGTGATATATTTACTTGTAGTATTTATGCATATTATGTAGTATAATTAGAATATGGTGATAAAATGATTTCAAACAAGTTTTTTAATAATTTTGCAAATCGTGGAATGGCACTAGAAGATGATATAAATTCTACAAATAAATATTATTTAGATAATAATATTGCAATTATACATAAAAAACCTACTCCAATAAGAGTAAGTAAATTAAGTTATCCAAGAAAAAATTGTGTTATAATAACAGAAGCTTTTTATGAAAAGCCATCTACTACAGATTATAATGGAATATATAAAGGAATGTATATTGACTTTGATGCTAAAGAGATTAAAAATAATAAATTCTTTTCAATTGCAAATATACACTCACATCAAATAGAACATTTAAAGAAAGTTAAATATCATGGTGGAATTGCTTTTATAATAGTTAGATTTTATTTTAATAACACTACTTATTTTTTGGAAATAGATAAGCTTATAGAGTTTATTGAAAATGAAACTAGAAAATCTATTCCTATAGACTATTTTGAAAAAAATGGATATAAAATAAGAGAAAGTTATAATCCTAGAGTAGATTATTTAAAAGTTATTGATGATATATATTTTAGTAATGAGGTGCTATATGAAGAAAAAATTAAATAAAATATGGAAAAAAATTAAAAAATCATTTTTTAAAATCATAAAAGACAAACAATTATTAACTATCTTCATCTTGTTGATACTTATTTTGATACTTGGAATATTTACGATTGGTTTTGTAAAAATATTTTTAATACTTATATCGATTGTAATCATCACATTTATTGCTGTTTATATAACAAAGAAATTAGATAAAAAGAAAGCTATTTCTTCAAATGATGTAATTAGTGAAAAAAATAGTGATGAAGTAATTATAGATAATGTAAATGATGAGGATGATAAGATGGTAAGAAAAAGAAAAACTAAAAGGAAATCTAATAAGAAAAAGAAAAAGGTAAGAGTTAAAAACATATTAAATAATTTAGTAACTGTATTTTTAATATTGATGCTTATTGGTGTTATAGTTGGTATTGGTTTTATAGGTTACATAGTTATTGCTGCTCCTGATTTTAATCCAAGTAATTTATATAGAAAAGAATCTAGTATAGTATATAGTAGTGATAATGAAGTTATTGCTAAATTAGGTTCTGAAATAAGACAAACTATAACTTTTGATGATATGCCTCAGGTATTAGTTGACGCAATTATTGCAACAGAAGATTCTAGATATTATCAACATAATGGTATAGACTTACCTAGATTTATGAAAGCAGCTGTTGGTCAATTGTTAGGTAATTCTTCTGCTGGTGGTGGTTCAACTATCACTATGCAAGTTAGTAAACTAGCATATACTAATCCAGTATCTAGTGGAATTGAAGGAATTATTCGTAAATTTACTGATATATATTTAGCTGTATTTAAATTAGAACAAAAATATACAAAAGAACAAATTCTTGAATATTATGTAAATATTCCTGGTCTTGGTTCAAATTCATTTGGTGTTGCAGAAGCATCTGAAACTTATTTTGGAAAGGATATATCTGAATTAAACTTATCTGAAGCAGCACTTCTTGCTGGATTATTCCAAGCACCTACTGCATATAATCCATATGTTCATCCGGATGCTGCAACTGAAAGAAGAGCAATCGTATTAAGGCTTATGAGAAGACATGGATATATAACAGAAGAACAGGAAGAAATGGCTAATGCTATAAGTGTAGAATCGTTATTAACTACAAAATCATATACAAATCCATATCAAGATTTTATAGATGTAGTTGTAGACGAAGTATATGCCAAAACTGGTGAAAATCCATATAATACTCCTATGAAAATATACACTACTTTAGATAAAGATAAACAAGACCATATGAATAAAGTAATAAATGGTGAAATATACACATGGGTTAATGATAAAGTTCAAGTTGGTGTTGCTGTTACAGATGTAGAAACTGGGGGAATTCTTGCAATTAGTGGAGGAAGAAACACTGTTGCACATGGATTTAATCGTGCTACTGATCTTAATAATCAACCAGGATCTTCCGCAAAACCATTATTCGATTATGGCCCTGGAATAGAATATTATAACTGGTCTACTTATACTCCATTTATCGATGAAGAACATAGTTATTCTAATGGAATTGGTGTTAAAAACTGGGATAACACTTTCTATGGTTTTCTAACTTTAAGAGAAGCTCTTGGATTATCTAGAAATATACCTGCTTTAAAAGCATTCCAAAATATAAGCAACAATAAAATTTATAACTACGTTACTTCTTTAGGTATTACTCCAGAAATGGAAGGTGGTATGGTTCATGAAGCACATTCTCTTGGCGCATTTAATGGAACTAGCCCACTTGAAATGGCAGCAGCATATGCAGCATTTAGTAATGGAGGATACTATATAGAACCTTATTCAGTAACTAAAATAGTTTATTTAGATACTAATATTACAAAAGAATATAAACCTACTAAAACAAAGGTAATGTCTGATGCTACTGCATATATTATTACTAATTCTCTAATTTGGGCAGTTGAATCAGGTGTAAGTAGTGGTAATAGAATCTATGGAAGACAAATTGCTGCTAAAACAGGAACAACGACATATTCTACTGAAGCGATTGAAAACTATAATTTACCATATAGTGCAGTAAAAGATTATTGGGTAGCTGGATATACTCCTAAGATATCTATGGCACTATGGTATGGATATGATAACATAACTGAAGGTTATAATACTCTTGCTGATAACAATAGAAAAGATAAAGTTTATTCGACTATAATGAAAGGTATAGTAGATGATAGTCCTAAAAACTTTGAAATACCTGATAGTGTAGTTGCTGTTGAAATAGAAAAAGGAACTATTCCTGCTATGCTTCCTAGTGAAAATACACCTAGCGATATGATATCTACTGAATATTTTAAAAAAGGTACTGAACCTACTATGATATCACCAAGATATCAAACATTAAATAATGCAAATAGTTTGAATGTTACAGTAAGTAATAAAAATGCAACTTTAACATGGAAACCTGTAGATATACCAGATTATTATACTGAAGAATTTATGGATAAATATATTACAGATACTATGGGTGATTCTAAAAAAAATTACATTGAATATAGACAGGAAGAGTTAGAAAAATTAGGTACATTTGGTTATGATATTTACATAGTAGATAAAGATGGAAATGAAGTGTATGTAATGACTACTACTGAAACTAATACTACTATAGATATATCTAAGTATAGTGGAAATATTAAATTTAAAGTAAAAACAGCGTGGGAAAAAGATAAAACTACAATAAGTTCAGGAAGTGAATATACTCTTTCTACAGATGAACCAATATCTTTAGTGACAGTTAGTTTAAAAGGTAGTCCAATAGTAAATATAGAAGAAAATAGCACTTACATAGATGAATCAGTTATAGTGTTAGATAACTTTGTAGATGTTACAAAAAATAGTGAAATAAGTTATACTATTACTAATTCAAAAAATGAAACATTGACAGAAGTTGATACTTCTACTCCTGGTATATATAGAATAAAATATAAAATTATTTATAAAAATAGTACATATGAACAAACAAGAGTAGTAAATGTTACTCAAAAAAAAGAATCTAGTTAATAAAATCTAGATTTTTTTTATTTTTTAATTAACATATAAAAAATCAGAAACTTATTTCTGATTTATCCAAAATTAAACATTAACCATTCTGGTTTAAATATCATAAGTATTGCAATTATTACCATAAAAATTCCTCCAATTAAATGTGAATACTTACCATATTTATTTGAAATTCCTTTTATATTTAAAGTAATCATTGCAATTACAAATATAATTACATCATCAAGTAAGAAGAATAAAATGTATAAAAACATATATATTCCATATTCTAATGTACTAAGTTCATTGAGTGCTAAAACTTGTGTAAATACAAGAGGAAGTCCTGCAGAACATGCTAGTTCAATAAAGTTAACTGAAATAGCAAGAGTAATAATTCCAAGTAATGAGATTATAAATCTTTTCTCATGTACAATATCTTTTATCTTTTTAAATGTTTTCTTTCTCTTTTTATCATCTACTACTTCACAACCATCTGTTTTACTTTTAATACTTTTTCTAAAGCTATTTAAGTTAAATATACCACCACATAATGCGACTAATGCTATTAGTAATCTTATCCACTTTGTTGTCATAAAAGTGATAGAAATTTCTAACCAAGCTAACATTATAAATAAATATACTAGTGCACTTGTAGTTAAAAATGTTAGCCCTAATATCCACATTTTCTTCTTATCTTTCATATTAAATAACATAGTTATTAAAAATAATAATACCCACATAGCACATGGATTAAATCCATCTACTGCACCCATTACTATAGATAAAAGAGGAAGTGATACACTTTTTGCATTTATTTTACCTAATATAGGCACCTCTTTATCTTCGCTAGTATCTTCATTAAATTTTAGATGACTAACATCTTCATCATTTTTTACTTTGCTAATTACATCTACATACTCTTTTTTCCCATTAACATATTTCTTTATACTATTTTCTATTTCTTCATCCATACCAAGATCTTCATCATAACCTATATAATAATCAGTACCAATAATAGTAAAAGGTATTTGTCCAGATAATCCAATCTTAGTAGCTTTATCTACTCTATTATAAAGATTATAATTCATTACATTATTACCAACTTCATACTCTATTATCTCTAAAGTTGGATATTTATCTTCTATAGTAGCTAAGAATTCTTTTTCTTTCTTACAATGAGGGCAACCTTCTTGATAGAATAGATATAACCTAACATTTTCTTCTGCAAACGTGTTAAATGGAATAAATAATAACAAAAATAAAATTGATATAAAAACTACTTTAAATTTTTTCATAATTCACCTACTTATATTTATTAAATATACTAATAATTTCTTCTTTACTTTTTTCCCCAATAATTCTTTCTATTTCATTATCGTTATCGTCTAATAAGATTGTAACAGGAAGAATATTACCTACATTATATTTTTTAACTTCTTCTTCATCAAAATCATAATCATAATTTATTGCCTCAAAATCATACATTTTTTCTACTTCTTTTAATATGTTTTTCATACTTATACAACTACCACACCATATTGCATTTATCTTTACTAATTTCATATTACACTAACCTTTTATAGCATTTATCAAATGCTTCTAAAAATAAATCAATTTCTTCTTTAGTAGTTATATAAGATATACTTACTCTTATACTAGATTTAGCTCTTTTTTCATCTTTTGTAAGATTAAGTACTGCTTTTGATAAAGTACTAGAACTAGAACATGCACTTTGAGTAGATATAAAGATATCATATTCTTCTAAAGCATGAAGCATAGTTTCTGGTTTTACATCTATTACGCTTATATTTAAAATATGCGGAATAGATTTATCGTTACTATTTATAAATACATTATCATACTTTGATAATTGTTCTTTTACATATTTATTTAACATATAAACATGATTATATTTATTATCAAAATCTTCATATGCTAAACGAAGTGCTTTTGATAATGAAGCGATAAGAGGTAATGCTGGTGTACCACTTCTATAATTAGTAGTACTCTTCCCTCCATGAATTAGAGGATCTATTACTATATTTTTCCCTTTTAATAAGCATCCAATACCTTTAATCCCAAAGAATTTGTGTGCTGAAAAACTTACAAAATCAACATTAGTAATGGGAACATTTACTTTACCAATACTTTGCGTCATATCAGAATGAAAATAACACTTTGGATACTCACTTACTATTTTACCAATCTCTTCAATTGGTTGTAATAGCCCTATCTCACTATTAACACTAGAAATGGTTACAAGTATTGTATCATCTCTAATTAAACTTTTTAAATGATTTAAATCAACTAAACCATTTTCATCTAAATTAACGAACTCAACTTCATAACCATCATCCAGCAAATAATTTAAAGGTCCATAAATAGAAGAATGTTCAAACGGAGATGTTATTATATGCTTACCTCTATTCTTATATTTACTTGCAATACCCTTTATAACTAAGTTATTCGATTCAGAAGATCCGCTCGTGTATATTACTTCCATATCTTTTAGTCTTAATATTTCTTTTATTTGTTCTGTAGCTGCATCTATTAAATTTCTTGATTCAGTTCCTAATCTATGTAAAGAATTAGGATTCCCTATAAATTTTTTTGACGCTACTACAAATGTATCTAATACATCCTGACTTACGGGTGTAGTTGCTGAATAATCTAAATAAACCATATCATCACCTATTACTCATTATAATACATTTTTATAAAAAAATATAGGTATTTACTTAATTATTACCTATATTGTATAAAGTTATAATTTTACATCTATTTACATTTAAAAATGTTAATAGAAAAAAATTTAAAAAATAAATAATATAAACTTACATACCAATTTATATACTTATTAATAAATTAACTTTGAGATAAGATATATGGATCACTACTTGTTCCTAACCAACTTTCTATAAGGACTTCAGACTTTAGATATATTGAAGGCCGAACCGCCCTAGCAAGGTACGCGTAGTTGTTGACAGCAAAGCCGCCAGAACTGACATACCACGCACGGTAAGCATACTCAGGAATAGCGACAGGCGAAAGAAGCCAATAGCTAGTATTATTATGTAACCAGTTGTTGTTTTTACATGGAGTATTAGTAGTATCATATATATTTGCTCTACAACTTGTATCAGTACTTGCATATCCATAATCACTTGGATATATTAAACCTACTGCTCCTG
>CALVQZ010000134.1 GCA_944358275.1 uncultured Bacilli bacterium | reverse complement strand
ATATAATAAAATTAGTACAATGTTTTTATAATATTAGTTTGAAACTTATTAGATATAAAATATCTATGAATACTGAACAAGAATTAGAAAAAATATTCAAAACTATTAATACATCACAAATAAAGTTTATGCTCGAAAATCAAGCATAGACTAATTTAAAAATTTTTCATGCGTTTATCCTGAAAAATATTTGTTGTAGGTTGAACTTTTCTTATTGTATGTGCTATAATAATGAAAGTTACGAAGAACAAGAGGTTGTATTAGAGTAATTTATAGAGAGTTAGTGGTAGGTGTAAACTAATATTTATCTAGTATGATGTAGCTTGGGAGTTTTATTACTGAAAAAAAGTAAGTAATAACGTTTATTCGCGTTAAGATGAAAGTGCATAGAATCTATGAACTAAGGTGGTACCGTTCTTTTGAACCCTTAGATTATAGGTTCTTTTTTTAGGAGGGATAGTATGATAGATATAAAAAAAGCAAAAAAAGCATTCGATGAATATGTAAAAGATTATAATATGTCTGATAAGATGATTTATTTAAAGTATCATCATACATATAGAGTATGCGAACAAAGTATTAAAATAAGTAAGAGTTTAGGTCTAAATGAAGAAGATTCTAATTTATCATATTTAATTGCACTTCTTCATGATATAGGTAGATTTGAACAAGAAAAAAGATATGGTACTTTTAATGATATAAAGAGTATGGATCATGGAGCATTTGGGTGTAAATTATTATTTGAAGAAGGTCTTATTAGAAAATTTATAGATGATGATAAGTATGATGAAATAATAAGAAAAGCAATATATAATCACAATAAATATTCTATAGATGAATCTTTAAATGAAAGAGAACTAATGCATGCTAAGATAATACGAGATATTGATAAGATAGATATAATATATAATGTAGTGGAACTTGGTGGTATAGTATTGCACGATGATGATAGTGCTATTGGTGATGCTGTAAAGATAAGTTTTAATAATAATAAACCTATAAAAAAAGAAGATAGAGTTACAAAAAATGATTCAGTTATGATAATGTTTGCATTTATTTTTGATTTAAATTATAAATATTCATATGAGTATTTTCTTAAAAATGATTTTGTTAATAGAATGTTTAGTAAATTAAAAAATAAAGAAATATTTAAAGAATACGTTGATAAATTAAATGAGTATATTGAAAGGAAGTGTAATGATGTTAGAAAGTAAATATTCACACAAACAAGTAGAAGAAGGAAAGTATGAAAATTGGCTTAAGAAAGATTATTTTAAATCAGGGGATTTAACTAAAGAGCCATTTACTATAGTTATTCCTCCTCCAAATGTAACTGGTAAACTACATTTGGGGCATGCTTGGGATACTACTATACAAGATATAATAATTCGTTATAAAAGAATGCAAGGATATGATACATTATGGCTTCCTGGTATGGATCATGCTGGTATTGCTACTCAAGCTAAGGTAGATAAAAAATTAAAAGATATGGGATTTAATCCAAGAGGTATGACTAGAGATGAGTGGTTAAAATATGCATGGGATTGGAAGAAAGAGTATGCAGATAATATTCATTCACAATGGGCTAAACTAGGACTTAGTCTAGATTACTCTAAAGAAAGATTTACTTTAGATGAAGGACTTTCTAATGCTGTAAAACATGTATTTGTAACATTATATAATGAAGGACTTATATATAGAGGAGAGAGAATAATCAACTGGGACCCTGAAGCAATGACTGCAATATCTAATGAAGAAGTTATATATAAAGATGTAAAGGGTGCATTTTATCATATTAAATATATGATAGAAGGTACTGATGATTATCTAGAAGTTGCAACTACAAGACCAGAAACATTATTTGGAGATACAGCTGTCGCAGTAAACCCTAATGATGAAAGATATAATAAACTAATTGGAAAAAATGTAGTTCTTCCAATCGTCAATAAACTCATTCCGATAATAGGTGATGAACATGCTGATATGGAGTTTGGTACAGGTGTTGTTAAAATAACTCCCGCACACGATCCTAATGACTTTGAAGTTGGAAATAGACACAATCTAGAAAGAATTAAAGTAATAAATAAAGATGGTACGATGAATGAAAATGCACTTCATTATAATGGATTAGGTAGATTTGTTGCAAGAGAAAGATTAGTACAAGAATTAAAAGAAAAAGACTTACTAATAGATATAGAAGAAATAACTCATTCGGTTGGTCATAGCGAAAGAACTAATGTTATGATTGAACCTTATTTATCTAAACAATGGTTTGTTAAAATGAGGCCTCTTGCAGATAGAGTATTAGAAAATCAAAAAGATAAAAATACAAAAGTAAACTTTGTTCCATCTCGTTATGAAAAAATTATGAATCACTGGATGGAAATAACATATGATTGGTGTATATCTCGTCAATTATGGTGGGGACATAAAATTCCAGCATGGTATAAAGAAGAAGAAGTATATGTTGGATATGAAGCTCCAAAAGAAGAAGGATGGGTACAAGATCCCGATGTATTAGATACGTGGTTTTCAAGTGCATTATGGCCTTTTTCTACACTTGGTTGGAAAGAAGATACAGATTTACTAAAAAGACATTATCCAAACGATGTACTTGTAACTGGATATGATATTATTCCTTTTTGGGTAAATAGAATGACTTTTCAAGGTTTGCATTTTATGAATGAAAGACCATTTAAAGAATGTCTAATTCATGGCCTTATTAGAGATAAACAAGGAAGAAAAATGTCTAAATCACTTGGTAATGGAGTAGATCCTATGGATATTATAGAAGAATATGGTTGTGATAGTTTAAGATACTTCTTATCTACATCTACAAGTAATGGACAAGATTTAAGATATGATGAAGAAAAGATAAAATCTACGTGGAATTTTATAAATAAATTATGGAATGCATCTAGATATTGCTTAATGAATATAGACTCTTTAAAAGAAATAGATTTATCTTGTTTAAATACTCACGATAAATGGATATTAACAAAATACAATAAAACTATAAAAGAAGTAACTAAATATATGGAAAAATACGAATTCAATAATGTATCAAGCGTTTTATATTCATTTATTTGGGATGACTTTTGTGATAATTATATAGAAATGTCTAAATTTAGTAATAGTGATATTTCTACAAAAAGTACACTTTGTTATGTACTTTCTGGTATTCTTAAAATGCTTCATCCATTTATGCCATATGTAACAGAAGAATTATACCAATATTTACCTATTAAAGAAAAAGAATCTATAATGATAAGTGAGTATCCTAAATATAATAAAAATCAAATATTTAAAGATGAATACGAGTTAACAGAAAAATCTATTTCATTTATAAAGAAATTTAGAAATATATGTGGAGAAAATGGAATACCTAAAACTTCAAAAGTAAAAATAAATAATAAAAATGATTATAGTCTTATAATTAAAGTTTTAAGATTAACAGATAGATTAGTAGATGAAAAGCAAGATATAAATGGATATGATGTAAATGAATATGATTACTCTATGACTATATATTATGAAAAAGAAGAAAATATGGAACTTATAAATAAAGAAATAAATACTTTAAAATCAAACATAGAAAGAAGAGAAAAACTATTATCTAATGAAGGATATGTAAATAAAGCACCAAAAGAATTAGTAAATTTAGAAAAAGAAAAATTAGAAGAAGAAAAAGAAAAATTAAAGAAGTTGTTAGAAAAATATAAATAGTATGAGAATATTAAAAATTAGTAAAAGAGAATATAAGAAATATACAAAGTTTGGATTTACATACGTTTTAAATAATAAATTTCTTAAGTTTGATAAAGATTATTTAGATCATTTTAGAAAATTCAATAGATTTGATGGTACATCTAGTATAGATAAAGTACAAATACAAATGCTTTGTGATAGACAAGAATATATAGATGATGTGTATTTACCCGAAGGAATTATAGAATTAAATGGTAAAATAGTTGGTGTAATATATCCATATTTTGAAGGATATAAAACATTTAAAAATATTAAAGAAGAAAGTATATCAAGAATATTATCTAATTTTAAAAAAGCAATATATTATAATGAAAAACTAGTACAAAGAGGTATTTATAATTTAGATCTAAATGCTAATAATGTTTTATATAAGGACGATGATGTTAAACTAATAGATTTAGATGGTAAGTATATTATAGTAGGTGATGATAAACACATTAGTTCAGCAAAAATATATTCTTACTTCTTCTTTCAATTAAGGAAAATCTTACTTTCAAAGATAGAAGAGTGTGAATATACTAAAGAAGAGTTAAAAAATATAAGAGAATTTATAATAGAAAATACGTGTTTAATTAGTGAAGAAGATCCTTTAACTTTAATTGATAATATTGGAAAAATAAGATAAAGAATGTAAATAAGTAATTTTATTTGCATTTTTATTATTTAATAATGTATAATTAAACTAGGTGATAGAATGAATTTAACAAAAGATATAAAAGATAATATATTTAGAGAATATGATATAAGAGGCAAATACCCTAATGATATAAATGAAGATGTTAGTTATACAATAGGTAAGGCTTATGGAAGTTATTTAAAAAGTATAAATCAGAATATATGCTTAATAGGGCACGATAATAGATTAAGTTCAAATTCTTTAAATGAAGCATTAACAAAGGGTATATTAAGTACAGGTGTAAATGTAATGGATTTAGGGTTAGTTACTACACCTATGCTTTATTATGCAAGAATTAAAAAAGAAATAAATCCTGGAATTATGATAACTGCAAGTCATAATCCAAAAGAAGATAATGGTTTTAAGTTTTCTTTTGATGAAGTAGGTAATGCTAAAGGAGAAGAAATATATAAGTTTAGAGATTTTATTAAAAATGGTAACTTCGTAGATGGTAATGGTACTTTATATAGATACGATATTAAAGAAGAGTATTTTGATTTATTTAAGAAAAATCTAAATTTTGGAAATAGAAGATTAAAAGTAGTACTAGATTGTGGTAATGGTACAACATCTCTTTTTGCAAAAGAATTATATAGTATGTTCCCAATCGATTTAGTAATGCTTTATGATGAATCTGATGGTAATTTTCCAAATCATCATCCTGATCCAATAGTTGAAGAAAATATTACTGATTTAAAGAAGAAAGTAGTAGAATGTAATTGTGATGTTGGTATAGGTTTTGATGGCGATGGAGATAGAGCAGGTTTTGTATATGAAAATGGAAAAATGATGACATCAGATGAATATGCAGTAGTTATTCTTAGAGAATTGTTAAAGAATAGTACTAATAAAAAAGCATTATATGATATAAAATGTTCTAAAATAGTAAAAGATGAAATAGTTAAATTAGGTGCTACTCCGTATGAAAATAGAACAGGTGCATCTTATATGATGGATGCAGTCATGAAAAATGATATATTGTTTGGAGTAGAATATTCTGGACATATATACTTTAATGATAATTTTCCACCAATAACAAGTGGTTTATATGCAGGACTTAAATTATTAGAAGTAATGTCTAAAAAAGATATTCCATTAAGTAGCAT
Organism: uncultured Bacilli bacterium; assembly: GCA_944358275.1. GTDB lineage: Bacteria > Bacillota_I > Bacilli_A > RF39 > UBA660 > CAG-1193. The sequence continues at coordinate 2,541 of CALVQZ010000134.1, read as the reverse complement.
GTTAAATGATATAAATAAGTATTATGCTACTAGTGAGATTAAATATGCATTTTCTGATGATAAAAAACATGAAGTTGTAAAAAAGATAAAAGAATATTGTATAAGTAAAAATTATACAATATCTGAAATTGATGGAGTAAAAGTATACTTTGATGATGGATGGGCACTAGTAAGATGCTCTAATACAGGACCAAATGTAACAGCAAGATTTGAAGCATCTACTAAAGAAAGATTAGAAAGTATAAAAAATGAATTTTGTAATATTATAGAAAGTTTTAAAAACTCGTTATGAAACGAGTTTTAATCTTTTTTTCTGTTTATACCAAGCATACTACCAAGTACACATATAGATAACAAACCTATATAATATAATATTAAACCTATAGATAGTTTTGTATTTAAAACAAGATTTATAGCAAATGATGTAATTACTAAAATTAAACCTATTTCTATACCACTTAACCATCCTTTTTTATCACTATTCTTACCAATTAAAAATCCAGCAATAAAATAAGATACTATTGGAATTATTACTTTACATACCTTAAGAGCAAAAAAAGAAATAAGCCCAATATAGTTAAAAATAGTTAAAATAAATGTAAATACAAGTAATATTCCTAACGAATACAAAAATGGTTTTATAAATTTTTTCATAATGCCTCCTAAAATATAATATTAAAGTGAATAATAAAATATGAATTTGTTCAATATTATATTGGTGATACTATGAATATTGGTATTATAATCTTTAGAACATTGTTATATTACTTTTTATTTTTAATATTATTTAGAATAATGGGAAAAAGAGAAATAGGTGAGTTAGGTGTCAATGATTTACTTGTTTCTGTTCTTTTCGCACAATTTGCAACTTTAGCAATTGAAAAATATAATGAACCTCTTCTTGTTACTTTAATACCAACTACAATAATAGTTGGAATGCAAGTTTTAATCTCATATTTATCTTTAAAAAGTACTAAAATAAAACAACTTGTAGACTCAAAACCCTCTTTAATAATTAAATCTGGTAAAGTAAATTTTAAAGAGATGGAACGACAAAGATATGGTATTGAAGATTTACTTTCTCAAATAAGAGATAAGGGAATTAAAACATTAGATGAAATTGAATATGCGATTCTCGAGAATAATGGTAAATTATCTATATTCTTATATGATAATAAAAATATTTATCCTCTACCCTTAATATTAGATGGGAAAATACAATATGAAACGCTTGTAGATATAAATAAGAAAGAAGAGTGGTTATTAGATATATTAAAAAAGCAGAATACAGAATTAAGTAATGTTTTTTATGCATTTTATAAAAATAATAAATGCTTTATAATAAAAAGAAATTAAGTTAAAATTGCATTTATAAATAATAGATGATATAATTTAGTCATGCATAAGTACGTGCATTAAAATTAGGAAAGAGGAATTGATATGGATAATGATAATTGTTTAGTAAAAATGCAAGACGAAAAAGGTAATGAATATGATATGTTAATATTAAAAGAATTTAGTCATAATAATAAAAGATATGCGATATTAACAGAATTTGATACTTGCAATTGTAGTGATGAGTGTTGTGATAAAAAAGATAAAGATCATAAATGCGATTCACATCACCATGAATGTAATTGTGAAGAAGAACCTATCGTATGTTTATTAGAAATTACAAAAGATGAAGATGGAAAAGAGATATTTAAGTCTATAGATGATGATAAATTATTTGAAGAACTTGCGGGTAAAGCAGATAAAATTTTATATGAAGATTAGGTAAAAAATTTGCAAAGAGTATTTTTAAGCTTTTATTTGCAAATTTTTTCTTTGTAAGTTTGTCAAATAGAAGAGACAAAGTCACGATAAAAAAATGGCCTTATTTGATATAATTACGAAGGAATTCACTTGAAGATTTCCAGTTTATAGTGAGTATGAAACTTGATATATCCATTAAGATATCTTCGTGCTTGTTTCCTAGAATCTTCAAGTGAACTAAAAAGGCAATTTTTATAAAATCTTTCGTTATCCTTACCATTATGGTTAACTATGTAAGGTTTGATAAGATTATAATTGGTATTACACTGTTTTAAATATGTTTCGAACAATGTTTTTTTTTTTTTATCTAGTCTGCGCGCAAATTCTAAAGCATTATCTGTTCTAACACATTTAACATCAAAAGGGAAAAATTTTATAACTTCTTGCATGAATTTTTTTGAAATATATGTTGAATTTTCATTGTATATTTGAATATATCTAAATCTAGGGAATTCATCTATAGCAGTATATTGGTAAAATTTTTCATTACCATAGGTCATTTTATTAGTTTGACAAAATTTTTGTATCTAATTTTACAAACTATACAAATATAAGACTATCTTTGAGTTCTTTTACATCGATTTTGAAACTTTACTCTATTTCTTTTAACTTCTTTTGACATATTAGTTGGATTAGATATTAAAATTTTTCCAATATATTTCAGTTTATATTCGTGTGATACATCAGAAGAAATTACTTTTCTTTGTTCAAATGTTAAATGTTTCA
>CALVQZ010000133.1 GCA_944358275.1 uncultured Bacilli bacterium | reverse complement strand
ATATTTGTTGTTTATAACTTATCCATAATTGATAAAAATGTGGATAAGTGTGGATAATTTATTTTATCCTTTTAAATTCGACAATTTTATATTGTGGATAACTTTTTTTTATTGTGAATTACTTTTTATTAAAAAATATTATTCACAATTTTTCTACTTATTTTTTATAAAAGTTTGACATTTTAAGTTTTAATATATATAATGTATTTGTGAAAGACCGAGGTGAGAAATATGTTAAGAACTTATCAACCTAATACTAAGAAAGCTAAGAAAGATCATGGTTTTAGAGCTAGAAAAGAAGCTGGTACTGGTATTTTAAATAAAAGAAGACAAAAGGGTAGAAAAAAATTAAGTAAATAATAATCCACTGAGTAGTGGTTTTTTGTTATTTATAATAGGTGATAAGCAATGAAGAAAAGAAACATTGTTAAAAAAAATATTGAATTTAATGATATAATTAAATGTGGAAAGAAATATTATTCTGATATATTTTATTTTTATGTTACTAATTCTGCTTATACTTATAATAGGTATGGTATAAGCGTATCTAAAAAGGTAGGTAATGCTGTAGTTAGAAATAAGTATAAGCGTAGAATTAAGGATATTATTGATAATATTGAAGTTCCATTTAATGCTAAAAATGTTATAATTATATCGCGTCCTAAATTAAAATTTTGTGATTATAATTATATAAAGAAGAACATTATAAATATGTTTAATATGATTGGAGATAAAGATGAAAAATAAATATTTAAAAATACTACTAATTGTTTTAAGTTTATTTTTTCTATCAGGGTGTACTAAGACATTAACAGATGAAAATAAAAAAGCTGTTAAATATGATGCATCTATAATTTGTAATAGTTGTAGTGAAGAGTGTGAAAAAGTAAAAGAAACAGATGAATATGATTCATGTAAAAATGAATGTGATAAAAAGTGTGAATCTGCTAAGAAAAATCAAACTGGTCAAAATTTAACAAAAAAAATTTTATGCAAACCTACTAATAGTGATGTAGTAGAAATATATGAGAAGTATGGTGTAGATATCGATTCGCTTCCTTCTTGTGATAATTTTAAGTTATTTTCTAATTATGAAGGAATATGGGCTAGTTTATTTGTTAAACCTTTAGCATGGTTGATTATAAAAGTAGGGTTGTTGTTAAAAAATTATGGGCTTGCAATCATTTTGATAAGTGTAGTAATCAGGGCTTTGTTAGTACCTATAACAAGAAAAAGTGCAATGCAGTCTGAAAATATATCTAAAGCACAACCTGAAATAGATAGAATAAATAAAAAGTATGAAAATAAAGTAGATCAAGAATCACAAATGAAAAAAAGTCAGGAAATATTACTTGTTTATCAAAAATATAGTATAAATCCGATGACTAGTTGTCTATTTGCTATTATTCAAATACCCTTATTGTTTGCATTTATTGAAGCAATAAATAGAACACCAGCAATATTTGAAGGAAAATTTTTAGGATTACATTTAGGTATTACACCATGGACAGCATTACAAAACGGACAGTGGTGGTATCTAATAGTTGTAGTAATTTTAGCACTTGTTACATATTTTTCATTAAATCTTAATAAGGGTGCTGGGGCTCCTGGAAGTGATACTCAAAAACAAATGGCTATGATGAATAAATTTATGCTTGTATTTATTGTATATGCTTCATTTACATTATCTACTGCAATATGTATATATTGGATTTCATCAAGTACATTTACAGTAATTCAAAATTTATTAGTAAAGAGAGAGAAGTAATATGAAGATATATGAATATGAAGGAAAAAATTTAATAGAATTAAAAGAAAAAGCATTTACTGAATTAAATGCTAATGAAGAAGAGTTATATGTTAGAGAAATTGAAGAAGCTGGTGGATTTTTAAAGTCAAAAAAATATAAATTAGAAATAGTTACTAAAGATGATGTACTAAAATATATTAAAAATTACATTGTTGATATAGTAAAATATATGGGAATTACAGTAAATATAGAGGCTAAAAAAAGAGAAAAATATGTTCAAATAAATTTGTTTTCTGAAAATAGTTCTATATTGATTGGTAAAAATGGAAGAACTTTAGAAGCACTTCAAATTCTTATAAAAAGTTCATTATTAAATCAAACTGGTTTTAGAATAAATGTAATAATAGATGTTGAAGATTATAAAGAAAAAATAAATAAAAATTTAGAATATAATGCAAAAAAAATAGCATATGAAGTTAGGAAAACAGGAGTAGATGCTAAGTTAGATCCGATGAATTCTTATGAAAGAAGGATAGTGCATAATGCTATTTCTAAGATTAAAGGTGTATCTACTAAGAGTGAAGGGGAAGAACCTAATAGATATGTAGTTATAAGAAAAGAAGAGGAGTTATAAGAGTAAAGAAGTAATTCTTTTTTCTTTTTAATAATAAGTATTATATTGATAAAAAAATGAAACTTTATACAAATGTTATAAAATTTCATTTTTTATTTTTAAATAGAGAATTTTAATTTATAGGAAATACCATACCACTATTATTTTTAAATTTTAATATGTCATCTATAATTTTATCTTCATACTCTATTTCTGATTGTGGAATATTGTTATATACATTTATTATATCTTTTACTACTTTAGTATAAGTATTAGAAAGATTTATATCATTATTTATAATCAGTAATATGTGATACAATCTTTCAAATTTATTTTTAAAATTAGCTTTTTCAAGTATTGGACTTTCTAATACAGCTATTTTTCTTAATTTATCTAATGGAATATCATTATATTCTCTTTTTATATCATTACTTACTTCTTCAATTCTATCATATATGTTTAAATTACCATTATATTCAAATTTCATTTTATTTACCTCTTCTTTTTCCTTTTTAAGTTTTCATATGAATCTACTAAAACTATATCTGAATCACCAAAAATTAAGTCGTTTAAATGCCAATTTAATATATTAGAGAATATACTATTTAATCCTCTTACTCCTTTATCTATATTTACTGCTTCATCAGCAACTGATTCAATAAAAGGAGAATATGGTGAAGTAATAACTTTTTTTCCATATAATGAACTTGAAAAAACAAAATTATTTAATGGACTTATTTCAGAATTGTTTAATATTCTTATATAATCTTCTTTAGTATATTTTGGCATATAATGGAATAATGAAATTCTTCCTAATAATTCAGATTCATATCCTTGACTTATTAACTCTTGTATTCTTTCTTCTTTATAATCCATATCATATTCAGTTATATCTTGAAATGCACCTGCTAAAATAAATGTTATTTTAGAAGTATTAAATGTAATTGTTCCTCTTTCTGTTTGTAGTTTAATTTCACTACCTTCTAAATAAGCTAATAATTCTTTTTGTAATGCTCTTATAAATTCTTTATCGTGAGAATCTTCTTTTACTCTAATTTTATCGAATTCATCTAATATAATAATGCCTTCTTCTGCTTTTTTAACATTTCCATCTGCCTTATTGATTAAATCTACAAATATATTTTGTAAATCAAGTCCTTTATATCCTGCTTGTGTATATCCAGCAGATAAAGATGCTTTTGTCCAAGGCACTTTAAACCTTTTTGCAATATCGCTTACTATAGCTGTTTTTCCACCACCAGTTGAAGAAATTAAAAGTATCGTACTAATATTATTTCTTATCGTTTTATCATTAGTAATTTTCTCAATAATCATTCTGCTATGGTAAATATTGTTAACAAGCATTCTAATTGTTTTTTCTCTAGCAACATATTTATTGCTAAGTTCTGTTATCATTTGTTTTAATTCTTCAACTTTGGAATTTTGTTTCATATTAGTTTCTTTATCATTTTCAGATTCTGTTTTTCTCATGTTGGTTCCATTATAATTTTCATCTTTATTATTATTTATTTTATCAAACACTTCTAATGTTGTTTTTATTTCTTCAATTCTTTTTTTAACTATGCTTTTATGCTCTTTACTTATACCAGTTTCAATAGCTTTTTCATATAATTCTTTTGCTTTTTGATAATTTTGAGGTACTCCTTCTCCATATTGATACATCTTTGCTAGATTACACATTGCATAAGCATTATTTAATGCAATAGCTCTTTCATACAACTCTTTTGCTTTTTCATAATTTTGAGAAATACCATTTCCAAATTGATACATATAAGCTAAATTATTCATTGCAGAAGCATTATTTAATGCAATAGCTCTTTCATACAACTCTTTTGCTTTTTGATAATCTTGAAGAACACCATTTCCATCTTCATACATATAAGCAAGATTATTCATTGCAGAAGCATTATTTAATGCAATAGCTCTTTCATACAACTCTTTTGCTTTTTCATAATTTTGAGAAATACCATTTCCAAATTGATACATATAAGCTAAATT